>PGZS01000153.1 GCA_002841435.1 Firmicutes bacterium HGW-Firmicutes-3
TCATCAAACAAAAAAAGCAAGAATGGTCATCTTAAATGATGTTATGAACAAAACCATCAGTGAAGGTAGAACAGAACTTGCGCCTACAGCACCTAAGATCATTCAGACTCAAATCAATCCCGAAAAGATTGGTGAGGTTGTTGGTCCAAGAGGTAAGGTTATTAACAAAATCATTGAAGATACCGGCGTTTCAATTGATATTGAAGATGATGGTCGTGTATTTATATGTGGTGTTGATATGGAAGCAGCCAATGAAGCGAAACGTATTGTTGAAACCATTGCAAACGGCGTTCAAGTGGGTGCGATTTATGAAGGTAAAGTGGTTAGAATCACAACTTTTGGAGCCTTTGTAGAATTAATTCCAGGAAAAGATGGTTTGGTCCATATATCAAAAATTGCTAAAGAACGTGTAACTAAAGTAGAAGATGTACTTAGTGAAGGTCAAATTGTAAAAGTTAAGGTAACGGAAGTGGATGCTCAAGGCAGAATTAACTTGTCAATGAAAGCATTACTTGAAGATTAACGTTTAGTAAAAGACTGGGACCTTACCAATCACAAAGTTGGTAAGGTCTTTTCATTTCATACATATTACAATAATAACCCAATAAGGAGGACAAATGATAAAAACCACAACTTTGGATAACGGCATCAAGTTGGTTTATGAATCTTTAGAATTTGTAAAGTCCGTTTCTATAGGTATATGGATACGTAACGGATCTATAGATGAGACATCTGAAAACAATGGTATTTCTCATTTCATTGAGCATATGATGTTTAAAGGCTCCGAAAAAAGAAATGCTAAGGAAATAGCGGATGAAATGGCTAGAATCGGTGGACATATCAATGCTTTTACTGCTAAAGAATATACTTGTTATTATGCCCATACTTTAGATGAACATTTAGAAACGGCCATCGATGTGCTTGCGGATATGTTGACCCACCCTGAATTTAAACTTGAAGAAATCGAAAAAGAAAAAGGCGTCATATTAGAAGAAATAGCTATGTCCGAGGATGCGCCAGAGGATATGGTACATGATCAATTAGAGAATGAAGTGTTTAAGCCTTCTAGGTTATCTATGGATATACTGGGAACCCGTGAAAATGTCAAAGGCTTTACGCGTGAAAAACTATTTGAATATTTGAACTGCCATTATGTTGCAAAAAATATGGTCATCGCCATTGCAGGTGCTTTTAATGAAGAGCTGGTTATAAAAGAATTAAATGCGTCTTTTAAAGACACTTCTACACAAGCGCCGCTAACTAGAAATCTGGATTATTCAAGAAAAGCCACTTTTATATTCAAGGAAAAGGATATCGAACAAATCCATATGGTTATCAATTTTCCAAGTATTTCATATAAGAACGAAGCTATTTTTGTCTTATCTGTTCTTAATACAATCATAGGTGGTGGCATTAATTCTAAGTTATTTTTGGGCATTAGGGAAGATAAAGGCTTAACCTATTCCATCTATTCTTATGATGAATCCTATGAAGCTACGGGGATGTTCAATATTTATGCAGCCTTTAACCCGGTTCAGGCGGATGAAGTTATTGTTAATACATTGAAAGAAATTCATGCTTTCATAGAAGATGGCATTGAAGAAGATGACTTAGATAAAATCAAAGAACAAATCAAGTGTAATTTGATTATCGGATATGAGAATATGAACAATCGTATGTCTAATTATGGTAAAGCAATGTTAATGCAGGAACGTATAAAAACCCAAGAAGAAATTGTTGAAGCCATTGATGCTGTAACCGTTGATGCAATCATGACTATGGCACGTGACATATTTCTAGATCCAAGTATCAGTTTATCCATCGTTGGACATCTAAAAGATATTGACCAAGAAAGGATTATAACATTATGCAAAAAATTACAGTATATGTAGAACAAACTGAGGAAGGTAAAGATTTGCCTCTACCTAAGTATATGAGTGCACAGGCAGCTGGACTGGACTTATTTGCCGCTGTCATTGAAGATGTTGTTTTGAAAAAAGGAGAAATAAAACTTGTTCCAACAGGACTTAAGATTGCACTACCAGACTCTTATGAAGCGCAAATTCGACCACGAAGTGGTCTGGCTTTTAAACATGGAATCAGTCTTGTTAATACACCTGGAACCATTGATGCGGATTATAGAGGTGAAATCAAGATCATTATGATCAACTTCGGAGAAGAAGACTTTACCATTAAGCGTGGCGATCGTATTGCTCAAATGGTTATTAATCGTATTGAACAAATCAATTGGGAACTCACAGACACTTTGGAAGAAACCACAAGAGGCGCCGGTGGTTTTGGACATACAGGACTGTAGATTTGACTTAGAAACCCAAAGAGGTGAGAATCATGAATCAAGGTACTCAAGGCTATATAAACTATAGTAAGAATAAAAGCCTAAAATGGGCTTTAATAGGTGTTGTCTCATTTATGACGGTATATCTGGCAGGTATCATGATTATAGGAAGTCAAAAAAGCTATTTTACAATAGTCGCTGTTTTGTTGATCCTTCCTACGGCTCAAAGGGCTTCTCAATACTTAGCATATAGTCCTTACAAAAGTATATCCACTGATTTGGTAGGCGCATTAAACATAGATACATATAAAGCATTGTTTGAACTGCTCATAATAAGAGCTAAATCCACCTACTTTTTGGATGCGGTACTGATTAGTGATACTTATGTCTTGATTTTATGTCTTCCTTGTAAAAGATACAAGCAAGACCATAAAGTCATTCGTCAATCGATACAACACATGTTAAAAGATAAAGGGATCCAAACAACGGTTTTGTCTTATGATAAAATGAGTGATTTGGTGGATACAGTAAAAATCCTTAAGGTAGTCTCTGAAAAAACAAATAACAATATTGAAGGCATTGAAAGGGCATTATTGCAGAATGGTATGTAATGATTGAAATACGTATTACACCTCAAAACCAACTACAAAGAATTGACAAATTCATACTGAAGGTATTGCCCGGTATGTCAAAAAGCTTCTGCTATAAAATGTTTCGTAAAAAAAATATCTTATTAAACGAAAAAAAAATAAGTGGCCATGAAATTTGCAAGGACGGAGATTTGATTCAAGTTTACTTCACAGAGGAAACTTATAATCACTTTGCTTCAAGAATACAGGAAAAAAGATTTGAAAATGATGGGATACTGGATGTGGTTTATGAAGACAATCAACTTATTGTCATTAATAAAGATATTGGTGTCTTATCTCAAGATGACGGGACAGCTTTGTCTGTTGTCGACCAAATTAGGTCTTATTATGAAGACAAGCGCATTCAAATGGATACAGGTTTCAAAATTGGTGTTAGTAACCGTCTTGATCGTAATACCACAGGTATTGTGCTCTCTGCTAAATCCCTGCCAATGGCTCAAATTATCAATAATAAGATTAAAAACCACGAAGTCATCAAGTTGTACAGAAGTATTGTATTTGGTAAAATTGAGAAAGACATAGAGATGAAAGATACGATTCATAAAGATCACAATCATAATAAAGTATCAATAGATCCTGAAGGTGACATTATGATTCATACCCTTATAAAGCCCATAAGATGGAATGAATCCTTTACTGAGGTGGAAATTGAAATTAAAACAGGCAAGACCCATCAAATACGCGTACATTTAGCATCCATTGGTCATCCAGTTATTGGCGATAATAAATATGGAAATATTCACTTGAATCATAACTTTAAGCGCAAATATAATTTGAATCACCAGTTGCTTCATGCATATAGTTATCAGTTTATAGAAGGGGATATCCCTCTTGATAATGAACGCTACTATAAGCCCTTTATTGCTAATTATCCAGACTTATATAATACCATTGCAAAGGCTGTGTTTGAATGAAGGCTAAAACCATAAAAGAAAACATCATGAAGTATTGTGATTCTATTGGGATCCAAGCAGTTGGCTTTGCCGGTGCCATGCCTTTTAATAATCTAGAGGTAGGCTATCACTATAGGCAAGCGCATCATTTAGAGTGTTCTTTTGAAGTTAGGGATTCTTTTTTAGATTTATTGGACCCAAAAAGAATCATGGCAGATGCTAAATCCTTCATTTGTATCCTGGAGCCACATCAACCTTATTCTTTGATCAAACCTTCAAGTGGTATTGGACATATGGCCAGCGGAACCGCTTCTCTTGATTATCATAAGATTCTAGGTGATCATCTGGAGAAATTAGCAATATTTTTACAAGAAAACTATAACATCCACGGAGCAAAGCTTTGTGACACATCCCCTTTATCTGATCGTGCCATTGCTATTCGTGCCGGCCTGGGAACTTTGCGGCGCAATAACATGTTCTATCATAAGACCATGGGCAGTTATGTACATATTGCATCTTTACTCATTGATTATGATTTGGAGGCTATAGATTATGAGAAAGAAGACATGCCTTGTGGTACATGTCAGATATGTAAAGTAACCTGCCCAACAAGCGCTATTATTGGTGATGGCTCTATTAACAGCAGGAAATGTATATCTTATTTGACACAAAAAAATGAAACTTCAGAGGAAGAATCGGAAATGATTGGCAGTATGATTTATGGATGTGACATATGTCAGATTAGATGTCCTGCTAATAACAAGGTTCAGAATCCTTTTGTAGAACTCTTAGTCGACAAGGATATTGACTTAGTTTCACTACTAAATATGGATAATACTACTTTTAAGAACACATACGGTAGGACGTCTTCCGGATGGCGTGGCAAACGAACATTGCAACGTAACGCTATTGCTGCTATAGGTAATTCAGGTGACGCTGGGATGATTGATGTCTTATCCAATTATGAGAATGACAGTAGAAGCATCATCAAGAATGAGGTTCAAAGAGCGATGAGACGTTTGAAAAATATCGAGGTGAAATGATATGGCGTATTGGGGTTCGAGAGGTTTAAGAGGTAGCACATTAGAAGAGATGGTCAATATAACCAATGAACGCTATTTAGAACATGGGCTTGCGCTCATCGAAAAAATACCAACACCAATCAAACCGATTACTTTAGGAAAAGAAAGTGGCACCATTACTTTAGCTTATTTTGAGAAAAAAAGTAGTGTGGACTATATTGGCGTCGTTCAAGGAATTCCGATTTGTTTTGATGCCAAAGAGACATCAAAAGACTATTTTCCACTTAAAAACATTCATGAACATCAGATTGCCTATATGCAGTCTTTTGAAAAACAAGAAGGTGTTGCCTTTATGTTGATTTATTTTTCTAAGCAGAATCGGTATTTTCTCCTGCCCTTTAAGGTCATAATGACCCATTGGAAAGAAGCAAGAAACGGTGGACGAAAATCTATACCTATGTCTGCTTTTGATGTTACCTTAGAAATCAAAAGTAAGTCAGGTTATCTTGTACATTATCTAGAGGCTTTAGGCATATACCTTAGTAATAACGGAGAATAATACTAAAAAACTTGCCATAAAGTATCCCATGCTATATAATTATCAATTGTGCGATTATAAGGTAAAAACATGCACAAAATCAATCGTTTGGATTCATCAAATGTCGGAATTATGGGATAAACAAGTGTTGTTTATGTTACTTTCTTGATGGATCCATATGTGCCATTAGAAAGAGGAAAACATGAATAATATTTCAGAATTAAGTTTATCAGATTCAATTTACA
>PGZS01000154.1 GCA_002841435.1 Firmicutes bacterium HGW-Firmicutes-3
GAAGTGAAGGGCGTGATGAGGAAATCCATTTCAACTTCACCAATGGCTTTCGGGTTGACTACAGTAAATGGATGGAAGGATACAGGGTTAAGGTGGATGACAATGATGTATCATGGATAAAAAGTAGGGAGCCATCAAATACTTATGAAACGTTTATGGACTATTTGAAAATCATCTTTGTCTATGCAGGTACCTTATCGCTCAGTGAGGAGCTGGAATCTGTAGCGTTAACGGA
Organism: Firmicutes bacterium HGW-Firmicutes-3; assembly: GCA_002841435.1. Taxonomy (GTDB): domain Bacteria; phylum Bacillota; class Clostridia; order Lachnospirales; family Vallitaleaceae; genus Petrocella. The sequence continues at coordinate 236 of PGZS01000154.1, forward strand.
TTTGCAAATAGGAGATGTGTTTGTCCAAGGTGGAAGCCCAGGCCATGCTGTTATTGTAGTGGATATGGCAATTAACATAGAAACAGATCAAAAAATATTTTTACTTGCACAAAGCTATATGCCCGCTCAGGATATTCATGTACTCATCAATCCAAATGATGATAACTTAGGGCCTTGGTATATACTAGATGACAGAGACATATATTTAACGCCTGAATGGAAGTTTGATAAGGATAGTTTAAAAAGATACAGATAAGTTTTTATTTTAACAGTAAATCGCAAATATATTCTGATTTATAGGAGAAGTGTACAGGTAGTAGAGATGAGTTCAATATATAAAATGGAACTATGAATTTAGAAATATTTAAAAATCACGATATGTTACGGCCAGAGCAGACAGTTATTCTCAATCGACTGGATACTTGGATAAAAAAACAGAAATTTCTTCCGGTAATTCCAGTAGAGGTATGGGGTTCATTTTCAAACCAGATGAAAAAACTGGAGAACATGGGAAGAAATTATTCGTTACTTCCTTTCAAGATGTTCCCAATGATCAATTAGATACCTTGGAACTAGAACTTCATTCTGTGTCAAAGATGTATCCAGAAAAGATTGTAATGGCTTGATATTAATTTGACTTCAAAATAAATAGTGCTAAAATGATAGCGCAATACATTGTAATACAAGCTGTTTGGAGGTGGTTATATGAGTACAATATCAGTTAGAATAAGTGATAAAGAAGACATGCTAATTAGAAAATATGCTGAACTTCATAATATGGATTTATCATCATTTGTTAGGCAGGCGGTTATTGAGAAAATTAAAGATGAATATGATTTGACATTATTTAATAAAATATGGGAAGAAGAGCATAATGAAGAAAGAATAAGTCATGAAGCAATGAAAAAGGAACTTGGACTATGAAATATAGAGCTGAATACACGAAGACAGCGGTGGAGCAGTTGAAAAAAATGGATAAGAAGATTGCTACTTTTGTTTTATCATTCATTGAAGAAAAACTTGTCGATTGTGAAAATCCAAGATTGCATGGAAAAGCTCTACAAGGTAACTTAAATAATAAGTGGAGGTATAGGGTAGGTGAGTATAGAATCCTTGCAAAAATCGAGGATGATGTAGTTGTTATAATGATCGTTGCTGTTGGTCATAGGAAAGAAATTTATGACTAACCTGAAGTAAGAATATGAATAGGTGTGAAAGAACTTCATTTACCGCCAAGGCTCCAACAGGCCTTGGCTTTATTGTTTTTGTCTACTCAAGCCAGGTGGCGTGTTGTGTCAATTGTCAACTTCTGCTGACGCTGCCGGTGGCCGTTGAAATTCAGATGTATACTATACTAATTCAATTGGTTTGCATACCACGTGTAAACAGCCGAACCGTTAATTCCCGTAATCGTAAAAGTTGCAGTTCCACTCATTGTAAGTCCTTGTTCGCCTTCCATAACTGACCCATCAAAGACGCCCGTTGAAGTGAGTCCGTATGCTGATTCCGAAATCGCAAATGAGATACTTGAAAAATCACTTGAAACGGTTATTGGTGCTGTTACCCATTCGACTGTGGCTGTCCCACTGCCATCGCTATTAATTGACAGTGTTATTTGTGCAGATTTATCCGCTTCGACGTCTTCACCCATGGTTTCTTCAACTAATGTTGCCATACCACTCCAAGTGCCTGCAAGGTCATAATCAGCGGGTTTTAATGTTAGATAAGCACAACCACCATTATCTGCTCGTGACACACGAATAAAGACTGAATCATCTACCAAAAGAATGCCCCAATTTGCGTCTGACCCCGATGCTACATTTTGTGTAGAATCGCCAGTAAGTGCGTGTTGACCGTTTACTGTAATTTTAACATCCGTTTGCCCGCTAAACGCTGATGGTATGTGCGATGTTAAGTTAAACTCTTTTCCAACACCTTCTGCTGTTAACGTTATTCTACTCATGTCTAAAAGTTCATCCATCGTGTAGGGTGCTAAGTTTTGTTGTTTCCTTAAATCATTTATTGCTTGCAACACTGCTTGATCAACCTGTAGCACACCTGCACCCATACCTTCGGGAATTGGTATTGATTGGTCTGTGCCTATAATTCCGGGGGCAGATGTTTTAATCAAGCTGTCTTTAATTTCTGCGGCACTTAGATTAGGGTTAATAGATTGAATTAATGCAATAGCAGATGTAACTTGTGGTGTAGCATAACTTGTCCCACTTGATGTTACAGGCTTACCATCTTTGTCTACACCTACAACCATATTGACGCCTGGAGCTGATAATGTTACTTCAGCATCCTCTGTAGCAAAATTCGAGAAATTTGCACGACTTCCATCGGTATTAACCGCCCCTACTGTAATAATGTTGGGCAAGTTTAGTCCAGCAGGATAATAGTTTTTTCCGTTTAATGCACCTTTACTTTTGTCAGCATTCGCTTCATTTCCAGCAGCAGCCACAAAAAGAACGTTAGGGTTAGTTTTTTGTACTTCTGTGAAAAACTTTTCATAAGCTTTACTAACCCATTCATTATTATCACTTGGTGCAACAGGACCAAACGAACAGTTTATTACTGTTGCACCTGAATCTACTTGTTCTTTTAAATATGCAAGAGCTTTAAGAGTGTACGCTTTTCCATTCGTTTCGTATACTTTTTGAGTGCTATCATCTTCATTAATTTCGGTTTCTTCATAACTTTCCTTGTCATCAAAAAGGTTTTTGACATTAATACTAAGTTTATCCTCAAGAACACTTGCTATACCAACCATGCCACTGTTTTCGTGATTGGCACCAATAACGTGTGTTACCATTGTGCCGTGCGATAATCCGCTATTTAGGATTATGTTGTCATTTTTTTGAGGCTCATCCGTTTTATCACCTGACAATTTCACATTACCGTTAAATTCGTCTGAGCCAGTGTAAATCGCACTGTCTAACACAGCAACATTTACTGGGTTAAGATTGATACCACTACCTTTAATAATGTTCCATGCATTTTCCATGCCAATCATCTTATAGTGTGCAGCGTTACGTTCATCTTCAAAAATAGGGTCTTTTAATGGTGAACACGGAGTTCCTTTGACTTCTTTGTTATAGATTTCGACATTAGGAAAAACAAACTCCACACCATCCAAATTTTTAGCAATTTCTATGCCTGCAAGCAGAGCTGATTCAGTTGTATACTCCGTTTCAACTTGGTATAAGTTAATAAACGCTTGTTCTGCAACAACCGTACCCCCGAGTTGCTTAAGTACTTTTGTCGCGGTAGGTTTATCTACCCCGTTTTCGAAGACTACAACGATTTGGTTAACGGGCACATTACCCCATTGTTCCGAATAAATGATTGATTCAGGACTTGGGTCTTTGTAGGCTGTGTTTGAATCTGGTTGGGAAGAACAGGAAAATAATGTCAAAGACGAGCAAAGCAATAATATAACCAGTAATTTTTTTTTCATATTAACTCTCCTTATTTTGCATTTTAACGATATGAGTATATTTCAGATTACTAAAAACATGAAAATGGTTATGTCCCAACTGGAATCCAGGATGTTCGCACTGGGTCCTGAGGTTACTGCAAAAGGGCGATGCTGTACACGATGGTTGTCCGCATCGCAGAGTGAGCGGTTTTGATTATTTTGGCTGAAAAGAACCCGCCGAACAAGGGCGACTTAGTCGTTTTCACGTAGTGAAAATTCCGAAAGAAATACATACTTTAAACGAAGGGTCTTTATTTGCTATCTGTATCCAGAAGCTTCTAAGGAATCAAATTTGAACAATAAAAACAGCTTCTCTGATGTTAATTCTTAGCGGTGAAATCAATTTTATTAATCACAATTGAAACCCCTTTTTTACTAAATTATTTTACTACTATTTTAGCATATATTGAGTCACAAAAGCTGATAAATTAACACATTTTCGAGTTTTTTTCTTTCCCCCCCCCCACTCAATGGGTGAAGGCAGAATTTCGAAGGAACGCATACTTATCAAGGCTTTGAGGGTTCTTGTTAAAGTGCTGACGTAGAATCTAGGAAGTATTTTCTTTTCTCGGAGTATAGTGGTCCAATTGTCAGGACACAGAAATTAAGTGTCTTAATGAATCTGATGAGTTTCTTCCTTATATAGGCGCTATGCTAGTTGTTGATAAAATCAACGATTTGCTTTCTTCTCAAGGAGCGTGTCCAGCAAAGCTGGCCACTTGCAAGTCGGTGTAAGTCCGACTCACGAAACCGCCAAGGGGCGTGATAGATATATGACCATGTATAGTTGAGAAACTATGCATGAAGCGTCACAAAAATGGACCCAAGTGGTTCTATCAAAAGTACAGACCGTAACATAAAGTGAAGCCTGCAGCACTGTTAGAAAACCTTGAAAGAGGGCAAAGGAACTGACGAGCTACTTTCTAAATAGCGAAGTCCTTGGAAATCAAAGTAGAACTTGGAGCCTTTGATGAAGAAGTTCCCGGTGTATGGGGAGCGGTATGTACTGAATGTAAGAGACTGGAACTGGAGAGGTCCTAACCGACACACAACATAAGTGTAACGAGAAAACCTATAAGCGAAAGTGAAATGGTGGACCGTCGGAAGGAAGTCGGAGGGGAACATATTACTGTTGACGGTGCAGACAACAAAACTGTATCAGAGGGAAGGTTCCCTGCTTAGTTCAAGTTTTCCAAGGAGGTACGAGTGAGTGAATGTCAATAAGACTAATAACACCAAAGAAAAAGTTCAACAACTCCAAAGAAAACTATACCAATCAGCCAAGATGAATAGTGGGAGGCGATATCACGCATTATACGATAAGGTATATGGAAAAGATGTACTTTATCAAGGATGGCAACAAGTAAGAGAAAACAAAGGAAGTGCAGGAATCGATAAGCAAACCATAGAAGACATTGAATTCTATGGTTTGGAAAAACTGATTGCAGAGATTCAAGAAGACTTAATGCAAGGTAAGTATAAGCCACAGCCAGTAAGAAGAGTGTACATCCCCAAAGCAAATGGAAAAGAAAGACCACTTGGAATACCAGCGATAAAAGACCGAATTGTCCAGACGGCAACAAAGATAGTTATAGAACCGATATTTGAGGCAGACTTTAAAGACTGCTCCTATGGATTCAGGCCAAAGAGAAATGCACACCAAGCATTAGAAAACATACGAAAAGCCTGTAATAATAAAGGTATGTATGTTTTAGAAGCGGACATTAAAGGCAACTTTAATCATATAAATCATAAGAAGCTAATCATGTTGGTGGAGAAGCGAATCAGTGACCGACGAGTTGTAAAGTTGATAAGGAAATGGCTTGAAGCAGGGGTTATGGAAAATGGGGAAGTGGAAACTAGCTACATAGGAAGTCCACAAGGTGGCGTTATATCCCCATTTCATACGCTACGCAGATGACTTTGTGATTGTTTGCAAGAATCACAAAAAATGTCTCCCATAGCTATAAGGCAATAAAGTTAATTATGGCAAAGTTGGAACTGGACCTAAGCATGGAGAAGACAAGAATAGTTAATCTGTGGGAAGGGAAAGATGGATTTGATTTTCTAGGATATCATAATAGGAAAGTTAAATTAAAGATGAAAAGTGGCGCACAATATTATGCTTTGGAGCAATGGATAAGCAAAAATGCCATCAGTAAAGTGCGGGATAAAGTCAAAGAAACACTAAAGGATGCAACGCTCTATCAGGATTTAGAGAGAGTAATCAAGAAACTAAATCGGAAGATTGATGGATGGAGAAATTACTACGGTAAATCGCCAATAAGGGTACTACTTAGAATAGACAGATATATACTTAAACGTCTAGTTTATTGGTACAATCGAAAACATCAAAGAGAGTTGCATTTGCATCGTAATGCAGATGGAAGAAGAACTTCAAAAAGCCGTATGAGGGAGAACCTCACGTACGGTTTGATGAGGAGGTTCTGGCAGAGGCATTGCCAAAGCCAGAACTTTACTCTACAAGTCATACTTTAGTATTTGGCCTAGAAGCGTGGCAGAATACGTCAAAGACCTTTCCTGTCGAACCGTTCAGAAATATGAGCAGAGCTCATAACGAAGCGAAGCTTCTTTTCTTGCAAAGATCTTAATAAGTTAAGATTACAGAGGATAAACTTTAAAAACCACATTATGAAACACTTTAACCATTTCAGGATCAAATTGGGTACCGGCATGATTTAAGATTTCTTCTATGGCGACATGCATGGGCAAGGCTTTTCTATAAGGCCGGTCATTGGTCATGGCATCAAAGGTATCAACAATGGCTAAAATACGACATTCAAGAGGGATATCTTCACGAGTCAGTCCTAAAGGATAACCTTTGCCGTCCCACCGTTCTTGATGTTTCAATATAAGGTGGGCAATATCTTTAAGTTCAGTAGATTCATTGGCAATACGTTCTCCTATACTGCAGTGGGTGCACATGACCTTCCACTCATCTGGAGTAAGCGCTCCGGGTTTTTTCAAAATGCTATCAGGGATGCCGACTTTGCCAATATCATGGAACTTGGTTAGTAGCTGGATGCGGTCTATAATATTCTGAGGAAGCCTAAGTTCATGACCAATAGCAGTGGCCAGCATCTCCATACGATCTGCATGGCCCTCCGTAATGTAGTCTTTTGCTTCTAAGGCTTTCATTAAGGTTTTGACCAGATTATTTTTAGTACTGGAGGTTTTAAGCAGTTTATTCTGATACATATTATTATCCGCTTCTTGAAAAATGTGATCCACATTTAAAACACCGGATTCATGATGGCCATACCCATAAGACAAGGATAATTCTACAGATTCGGTCTGATAGTTATGCTCTTTGATTAATCCCCTTAAAGTATCAAGAAAGTTTTCAACATCATTAATCGAGAAGCCCTGTAACACGATACCGAACTCATCTCCACCAATTCTAGAAATCATACCAAAATGGTTAAAAGTTTTTTCTATAAGTTCGGCAACAGAAACAATAACCCGATCACCGGATAAGTGACCAAGGGTATCGTTAATCAGTTTAAGCCCATCGATATCCACGATAATAATTGTGAAGCTGATGATTTCCTGCAAATTAAAATTAGCCAGATAATACTCAAAATACCTTCTATTATAGACATTACAAAGATTATCTTTATCTACAAGGGTCTTTAAACGATTTTCTAAGGTAATGCGATCGGTCATGTCTCGAATCATAATTAACACTTCATCAAAGGCGGATATGTGAATGCGTGCTTCAAAGTAATAAGTTTTTGTGTCAACTTCCATTTGAAAATCATAAGTAACCAAAAATCTAGTCATAACCACTTGAGAAACAATATCTCTTAGCTTCGAAATGAGCATCTTATTCTTCATAATATTAAGGATCATTTCATTGTTTTTAAGCCTTGAAATATTAAAGGGAGAAATATGTCCCTGAATATCAGATACCAAAAGGATATCAGGAATGGTTGTCATCAAAGCCTTATTTCTACTGTTGATTCTTTCGAGCTCAAGAAGATGATCTTGTAATTCCGGATAATAGTTTTTTCTAAAAGAATCTTCACCTAACCCAATAATGGCATCACGGGTGAAGGATTTTTTTTTATCAGACTCGTAGGATTTGCTCATAAATGCTTTTCAACTCCTTAGGAGATAATATTCTGGGATTGGTAGCCATACAAGGATCATTTTGAGCATTTACAACCAGTTGATCTATGATTTCTGATGTTAAAGATGCCACCTTGATAGATGAAGGAATGTTGAGTCTATCCCTTATAAAACGAATTTTCTCTAGAATTTTCTCTAAAATATTATCCTCAGTCAATTCTTGTGTCTGGATATCCATTTGTCTTGCTATGGACTTATAGCGTTCTACTTCAGCCTTATAGTTCAAAGCGATAACATGTTCAAGAAGGATGCTGTTACATTCTCCATGAGGAAGATCCAAAAGACCGCCTAATGAATGAGCCATGGCGTGTACAGCACCTAAACTGGCATTAGAAAAAGCAAGTCCGGCTTGTAAGGAACCCAGGAGCATCTGATACATGGTGGCTAAGCTTCGGTTGTCTTCAGTGGCTTTTTCAATGTTGTTGTATATGAGAGAAATTGCTTCCAGCGCATGGACATCTGTCAATGGTGAATGGGCATTGGATACAAAAGCCTCTATGGCATGGGTTAGAGCATCCATACCTGTGCAAGCAGTTAGATACTTGTCCATGGTCATAAGGGGTACAGGATCTATTAAAGCAAGGTCGGGTACAACTTTTTTGCTGATAATAGCCCTTTTTACTGATTCTTGAGAGTCTTGTATGATGGCAAATTGTGAAATATCTGCAGAAGTTCCGGCGGTACTTGGAATACAGATGAGAGGTGGTCCGGGAAGCTTAATTTCATCCACGCCTTCATAATTTAGAACATGGCCGCCATTGGTAGATACAATGCTGATACACTTGGCGCAGTCAATAGGACTGCCGCCGCCTATAGCTATAAGTAAGTCACAATCATGGGATAGAAAAATTTCTGCACCCATCATGGCTTCGTAATCTCTAGGATTTGGGGTTATATCATCAAAAACAACAATGCTTTCGGTGTTAGATTGAATAAGAACTTCTAGTTCCAAGAACCAAGGTTGATTTTTTACACCCAGATCTGTGACAATCATAGGTCTTTTTGAGTTGAAATGGGTTAAATACCGATGGATAAGAAGCCTTGCATCAATACCGATAATGATTTCAGGGACGACAAATTTTCTTAAGTCCATGACAGTGTCCTGAGACATGGGATCATCCTCCATTCAAAAGTGCCTTTTATTATAATATAGGGATTACTATTTGTAAGTAATATATGTAAAAGCTTGTTATAATATTATAGCATCTAAGCTTAACCTTGACAATCCATGCATCATGGGACATCATAGTGTTAGAGGTATTATCGTGTTTGAAAGGATGATTAGATGGACAAAAAGAAAGTAGTTGTAACCGGAGGAACCGGCTATATTGCATCTTGGATTGTTCGAGATTTGCTCAAAGAAGGTCATGAGGTACGAACAACAGTAAGAAAGTTAAAGGATAAAGAGAAGTACTTGCATCTGTTAAATCTAGAAAAAAAATATGAGGGCATATTAAAAATATATGAGGCGGATCTTATCAAAGCAGGTAGTTTTAATCTAGCCATTGAAGGTGCTGATTATGTAATACATACAGCTTCCCCTTTTTCAGTTGATAGCCATCTGAATCCTGAAAAGGATCTGCTTGAACCGGCAGTTCAAGGTACGATAAATGTACTTGAAGGTGTCAATCAATCAAAAACAGTCAAACGTGTCGTATTGACCAGTAGTCTGGCGGCTATCTATGGAGACAATCGTGATATGCGCGATTTTGGTATTGAAGCATTTGACGAATCTATGTGGAATACAACCAGTTCATTAAAAAATAACCCATATAGTTATTCAAAAACTATGGCAGAAAAAAAGGCGTGGGAAATAGCAGACCAACAAGAAAGATGGGATTTGGTTACCATACATCCCGGATTCGTTTTTGGTCCATCCTTATCAAAACGGGTAGATGCGACGTCAATTGACACCTTAAGACGTCTCCTAAGTGGTGCATTTAGAACAGGGGCGCCCCATCTTGAGTACATATTCTCAGATATAAGAGATATAGCAACCGGTCATATTAGAGCTGCTTTTACTGAAGAAGCAAAAGGAAGATACATTATTGCCAATGAAAACGGTAGTTTTCTAACGATGGCAAAAATCATAAAGCAATATTATGGCAATCAATATAAATTACCACGAAGAAAAGTTCCAAAGCTTATTGTCTGGGCTATTGCGCCTATGCTTGGGCTTTCTAGGCAATATATCAAGAACAATGTAGGCTATAAGCTAAAAGCGGATAACAGTCGAAGTATTAAAGAACTTAAGATGTCCTATCGTTCTCTTGAAACCACCTTAATTGATCATATTGAACAACTAAAAAAAGACGAATTGTTATAAAAAGTGTTCAGAACAAAACGACTCTAAAAGCTGTAATGAATGAAAAATAATTAATAATAATAGGGTAAAACAGACTAACTATATGAAGTCAAGAAGAAATTCATAGTTTTTATGTTTTGTTTAATAGTTAAAAAAACGCACAACAAATAGAGCTTCCAAAAGCTGTAAAA
>PGZS01000155.1 GCA_002841435.1 Firmicutes bacterium HGW-Firmicutes-3
CGCTTAGCACTTGGTTAGTCGCTTGAGCTTATTGGTGACAATAAGACTAGACAGATGACCGTTCAAGACAGAACTCGGCTTATCGGCTTGCTCACTTTTTAAAAGACTCTTTTAGGGTCTTTTTTTCTATGAAACAAAGGGTATAGATGCTATAATTATTGTAGGGCCTGTTAACATTTAAACAGGGTTAAGGGGGTAGATTTATGAATTGTAGTGAATGTAATGCGCCAATAGAAGAAGGCAACTTGTTTTGTAAAAACTGTGGTTCACCGGTAGTAAATGATTCTATAAGAAGCAAAAATAATAATGGGCATCAAGATATGCCGGATGATACAGCTGTGGTTATGAACGGGGAAGGTCTCATGAGATGGGCTTATGACATGAACATGTGGAAAAATCCTACCATACTAATAACGGTATGGAAAGTACTGATGTTAAGTGCTATGGCTCCGGCATTGCTTATGTTTTTTCTAAGCCTAGAAGATGGCCTTATTGAAGCCGGTGCCATATTTTTCAAAGTGATTGTGGTGGTGGTTGCCATTGTAACGGTCTTGATGTTACTTGCCTACCCACTGGTGGCTATTATGAATGGCGGCAGGTATTGTGTTGTCTTTGAAATGAATGGTATGGGTGTGAACCATATTCAATTGGATAAACAATTTAAGAAGAGTCAAGTCTTGGCCATGATTGGTGTTCTAGCTGGGGTAATGGCGGGTAATCCACAAACGACCGGTGCAGGACTCTTAGCCGGAACCAAACAAAACACTTATAGCACTTTTTCCAAAGTTAAAACCATAGTCGTTCATAAAAGTCGACATGTCATTTATCTAAACCAGAACCTAATACATAATCAAATCTATTGTGAGGCTCAGGATTTTGATATGATTTGTGATTATATTTGTCAACATTGTAAGGCAGCGAAGGTAACATATAAAAATTAAGTAAAAATAAGTAAGGTGTTGTTACTCTTAAAATTACGAAGTCTATATATTCGTGCCATAACAGTCCTTGCTACAATACGCATTAAATATTCCATGTTCATTACTGAAAGAAACTTTTTATGTAGAGTTAGGTTGAGTTATTTGGTATAATAGGCATAAGATTTGAGAAGTTCTATACAGAGATTATAGAATTATATATAAGATATGAACGGGGAGCTATATATTGTACAGTAATTCACAGATCAAGGAGACTTGATTTGTAATTTCAAGGCCCTAGTTTATCACTAGAGGTCTTTTTTATTGGCTATTCACATATTACTTCTCACAAAATAAGCTAAGGCAATGGTGCCATGAGCGCAATCACACTAGGGGCATGGAGAGATATTATTAAGATAGTGAAATACAGAGGATTAAGGAGATGATGATATGTTTGAATTGGTATTTATGATTTTATTAGGTGTACTGTTTATTTATATCGGCTGGCGAATTTGGAAAAAGGAACACATAACGCTTATACATAGCTATCATTATTCAAAAGTTAAAGATAGAGATATAAAACCATATACATCAGCAGTGGGTAAAGCAGTTATTATAATGGGAACAGGCATGATATTGACAGCTTTAATAGACTATGTAACAGAGACTTCATATGGTTGGATTGTATTTGGAATATTCTTTTTGTGGGGCTTCATAGTGATACTTATTGCCCAGAAGAAATATAACGGTGGGTTATTTTAATAATATAGCATTATGTTGTGTTATCTTAATGTTTCGTGCTTAACAATCATTTACTGGAAACGATTAAAATATTTTATATAAGAAGGGAAAGGTTTATGAGTCGACTACTGAATATAATTTTTGGTTGGGAAGAAGTATTGGTAACCCAAGATCTAAATCATTACATGAAGTTGAAGTCAGATCTAGATAGTAAGGGAATAAGTACAAGAAGTGAATTTGTAAATGCTAGACATAGAGGTATAGGTAGTATTGGAAATGGCACATACTATTTATATGTGAAGAAGGAAGAAAAGGTAAATAAATAAAAGGGATACTACCTTGATTCAAGAGCGTTATCTTAGTTACTTACGTTTTTAAGCAATAACTGCATCAAGTATTGTGAAAAACATTAAGAAATGTTAGAATTTCAATGAGGGCATTAAATAATTGGCGATTGAGGGATTATTTTAGATTAATTTTCACAAACTCTTTCCCATATAAAAACAATTGAATAGAAATATCGTAACGAAATGAGACAAACATTCAAGCCACTCATATTGTAATCAAGCAGTCAATGCCATGAAGATTTATGCAAGAAAGTTCAGTCAACTCTTATTCTTACTTATTCTTGTGGACTCAGGGTTAGTGAAGTAGCTATGATGCAAGTCAAGGATATAGATAGTGAAAGAATGGTCGTCGTCGTTCATCAAGGAAAAGGTCGTAAAGATAGAATCACTTTACTGTCTGAGAAGATGCTTGACCAATTAAGAATTTACTACAAGACTTACCGGCCTAAGGTTTGGCTATTTGAGAATCCTTTAAAAGATGGTCCGATTAGCGGGAGAACCTTGCAACAGGTATTTAGGAACTCTGCAACAGATTTAAGATTTATACAAGAACTACTTGGGCATAGCAGTAGTAAGACTACTGAGATCTATACACATGTATCCAGAGCTTCATTGAGTCGAATAACAAATCCACTTGATCAGCTTTAACTGTTTTTGACGTAATGCGCATTAACATCCAATACTACAGTATTCACGCAACGCGTGATTAAATTAGTTAGGCGACATGATTTGTTATTTGTAAAAACCATGGAATCAACTGTAGTGTCATGTAATGAAAAAGCTTTGTATTTTGATTATATGTTCTATATAGGTTTATAAAACTGTTGCTGTTAATGATAATATAATTTTGGGAGATAGGACATGAAAAAAGAAGATAAAGATGAGCTAAAAGACTTATGTGAAAAGATTAAGGTGGCGGAGGATTATACATACGACAATTTTGACAAACTTAAGAAGACTATAGAACAAGAATTCGATGAGGGTGGAGCAGAAGAGAACTTTGAGCTTAGTAAAATTCAGAAAAAATTAAAGCAGTGGAATATATCTGGACCCGAGACTGATGTTAAAACCTTCCTAAAGGAAACAATAGAAGCTGTTCTATCAATCTTTTAAAGCTATAATATTGTAAATTGGGTTTGTGGATGTTTCCACAAATCACATCGCCTAACAGCGAGTTGACGATATGGGCTTTGAATAAGGATGGATGCCACTCATCGTCAACTCACAGGACGTTAACTGACATTCATACTTAGTTTATTAGCAGATAGAATGATATGGTTACCTGAAGGTTACATGACATTCTTTACCAAGTGCACGTGCAATCTTTGATAAGAATTCAATTGATGGATTATAGTTTCCACCTTCAAGTCTTGAGATGGCAGACTGTTTTGTTCCTACTAACTCAGCCAATTCTTTTTGACTGAGATGTGCATCCAATCGCATTTGTATTACTTCTTTTTGCAATTCATATATAGGAGCAAGTGCATCATATTCAGCTTTTAGGTCGGGATCTTCATTGAATAGTAATTCTTTAACTTGATTATGATTCATGGTTTTCATTCCTTTCGATAAATGTATTTTTTCTTTTAATGGCAATTTGAATTTCACGTTTTGGAGTTTTTTGTGACTTTTTATGAAATCCATGAAGTAAAATGAAATTGTTGTTGGTATGATGGAAATAAAATACACGATAATTGTTACTACTAACTTTTATTCGAAGTTCCCACAAATTATTGTAAGAACTCATTTTTTTAACATGTGGCATTGATAAATTTGTTCCAAATTCTTTAAGTAAATCGATTTCCCAGATTGCTTTAGCACGATTTTTTCGTGGGAGGGCTCTTAAAAAGTCGAGAATAGGAATTTTACCATTGTCATCTTCATAATATATTATATTATACATATAAGTTACCACCTTATTTGATAATCTTATTATATAACATATATGTTATAAGCACAAGTTAAAGACATGTAGATTTCGTATGAACGTCAGTTAACAGCGTATTAGCGATATAGGCGCTTTAAGCGGAAGTTTACCACACATCGCTAATACACAGGACGTTAGCTGACATCCCCCATTACTACTAAGGCATTAGAGCTTAGATGAATTGTTAATAAAGGTAAGGAGACTGAGATGAAACATAAGGGATTAATTTTGAGTATTTTGTTAATTTGCACGTTATTAGTGTGTTTAGGTTGTTCATCGAATACGAATATCGAAACAACAAGTAATAATAGTTTTGCTATTTATTTAGTACAAGATGATAAAACTATTGAAGCTTTAAGTAAGGATATAAATAATCTGAAGTTAGAGGATGAGCCTATTGTAACAGATCAAAACATCCTAAAGTATGAATGGGCATTGCATAGATTTACTATTAATAAGGATGAAAAACTTCAGAAGCTTCTTAATGATAAAGTATATATGAAAGTTCCTACAGATGGGAAGCCATTTGTTGTAATGTGTGATGGTGAAAGAATCTATGTAGGTGTATTTTGGACGAGGCTCTCTTCAGTAAGTGCTCCTAATTGTCCCATTATAATTTCTGATTTTAGTGACATTGATTATTTTCAAATTGATTATGCTCATAATGATGGGGATACAAGAAATGATGAACGAGTATATAAGGCGCTCGAGAGGGTTGATATGTTTAAGTAATGTCTGATGTAGAACTGCAGTTGCTTGGTGGTTTCCATGGGGGACATCAGCTAACAGCATGTTGCCAACACTCAATCTGCGAACCGAGTCGGGGTCGCATTAGCCGTTCGCGAGGGCTCACAGGCATGAGCTCTCCCTGTAAGCAGATTGGCGTCGTCAACACACAGGACGTTAACTGAAATAATAGCTAGTATATAGGAGGATTTATGTATTTAGACTACATTTTAGACAAGTATGAAACAGAAGTGAAGCATTACAGATTAAAGAAATATCAAGATTTAAGCTTTACAACGGTAGTGGCATTAGCCATATTGGGATCTATTATTTTGCTGTTAGTTGGATTTATGATTTCTACACTAGTTTCGAACGATCCTACGACATTCTACACTGCCACTGCAATTATGATGACTATTTCTTTTGTTTTAGGCCTAGTTATTGACCGTGAAGTGAAACTTACTTCGCATAAATTCATAGATTCTTATGAAGAGATCTTGGATGAAGTTGAAGCTCTACTTAATAGAACGGAGTTCTCCATTAACTCTAAAGTTAAGCTTGAATATCTAATAGGTACAATTAATATGAGATTAGAGAGACCTTCTAACATAGATGTTCTGAAGAGAACAATGTTTAGACCATTCATAATAATCATTTTACCAGTTATTGCATTTGGTATAGGGATTTTGCCTGATTTACTTGCTCCTACAGAGTTGTTTTTAGTAACAGGAGTAGTGCTTATGTTAGCTGTTTTATTCTATCTTCCATTATTGGTATTTTATCCACTTATTGAAAGAAGAGTTAATCGACGACATATTCTTCTTCAAAGACTACTTGAAGATATTACAGATATTTTTCAAAAAAGATATCTTGGGTAAATTCCGCTATTACTTCAGTTAACAATACATTAACGCTTCGGGTCGACCTAGGGGACGGCGTTGGAGAATAAGTCGACCACATACAGCCCACCAAGCCCGTCGGGACCGATATCCGCATTAGCCACCACAAGGGTGGCATGAGCGAATATCTCTAGGTGGTCGGTGCGTCGTGAATGCGGGAACGTTATACGACATGCTTCATTAGATATTGGAGACCAGCTATGATTAATAATTCGAAATTGAACACGATTAAGTTTTTCAACGATAAATCCTTGAAGATTGTTGATTCTGAATATGTTCGAAATCTCGTTGATGGTAAAGTTTCAATGAGTTTGAAGAGGGATGGATATGTAGTAGTAGATCCAGAGGTTACTGTTCCAGATAATTTATACATCGAGAGCTTTCTTCTGTCACTTAGATTCTTTATCCAGGATAATGAGGATATTTCTATAAGAAATCTATCTAAGATTTATAATGATGTTGATGTGGAGCAATCATTAAAGAAGAGATTTAATGACTCTCGAAACTGGCTTCTGAAGTACTTGAAATGTAAGTGTTTTGTTGAGCAAGATGGACAATGTCTTACTAGGCTTCAAGTCTTTGAGTATTTTATTTACGGTGAGTTCGCTCATTCAACTAAGAAGTCGGAGTTTGAGAAATTGAAGGACAACAAGATTTATTTTGGAATATACAGATACACATTTAACGAAGTTCTACTAATGTATATCAAGACAATTAAGGAAATCGTGGCGATTAAC
This sequence comes from Firmicutes bacterium HGW-Firmicutes-3, assembly GCA_002841435.1. Lineage (GTDB taxonomy): Bacteria > Bacillota > Clostridia > Lachnospirales > Vallitaleaceae > Petrocella. Next base: position 6,295 of record PGZS01000155.1, read on the forward strand.
GAAGATTTCATAAGGATTTATGGTACCTGACTTCCATTACGTACGATCGTATAACATACGATTTCCAACACTCAATTCGCTAACCGAGTCACCTCCGCATTAGCCCACCCAGAGGGCCCCGGGCATGAGCGAACGCTGTAAGCTCATTGGCGTCGTAAACCGAGGTCCGTTAGGCAAAAGAATCAATCTATTATGTATAAAACGAACGAAGGGATGATGATATGGACAAAATTAATATATTAACATGGAACACATCGTTATATTTGGAAAAGACAAATGAGCCTATATCCGAGAAATACAGCTCATTTGCAAATATAGTAAAAAAACATTTAGAAAAGGATAACTCAATTGCATTTTTGCAAGAGATTCCATATGTAAGTAATGAAACATGGCAAAAACATAGTTTGTTTAACAAATTGAATTCAGACTTCTCAAACGATAAGTATGATATTGAATATAATATTACAAGTAAAAACCAAATAATGATGACTGTTGCAATTACAAGAAAAGGAGAAATGAAGCGAAATAATGCTATGATTAATGATAATCGAACTATTTCTATTGAGTTTAATGGATTACATTTTACCGGTATACATGCAAAAAATGGAGCAGATAACAAAAAATATTTAAATGCAATTGATAATAATGATGCTGATATTATTTTAGGTGATTTTAATTCTGGAAATTACTTGGAATCAGAAAACAGAGATACATTTAATCAAATATTAAAAGAATATATATGTATATGTAATATGCCAACTAAAATAACTAAGACAGGAAGAAGAACATGTATCGATCATGTTTTTGTTAGGGAAGAAATGGTTACAAATTGCTCTAATCTTATAATCCATGAAGAAATAAAGCTTTCTGATCATTTCCCTGTTACTTTTGAAATCAATAAATAATTGGTAAATTATTGTATCAATGTATTAATGGTGAAAATTATTTACAGTTAGAGTACCGTAGGTGATTGATTCCATCGCCTAACACGTCATTTTCCTACATTCCTTCCGATGTCACAAGTCTTGCGAGGCAAGCCTTGCGCCACTTTTTCCGCTAAGGCGTTAAAAGGAAGGAACGTCGGAAACTGCGGGAACGTTAGGCAACATTCATAACTTAGTACAATAAAAAACCGCCATAATCGGCGGCTATTGTTACAATAATTTCATAAAGTCCTCTAAGGAGATGTTGGCTTGTTCAAGTATACTCTTTAAAGTTCCTTTTGCAATTTCTGAATGCATTGGAATTATTAAAACTCGTTGTGGTATTGAATCATTTTTATATTTTGCATGACTACCTTTTTGAGATACTTTTTCAAATCCAATTTTTGATAAGGCTTTTATAATCTCTTTTGGAGTTAATATTGGATATTTAGATCTCATTAAATAGCAACCTCCAATGTTGTAACAAATATTTGATGGTGTTCTATATCAGCCACATCATCTTCATAATACAATTGTATAGCTTCAGTAAGATTGGAGATTGCTTCTTCTATAGTTCTTCCTTGAGAAGCAACATTATTTTCAACACATTTTGCGACATACCAATCTTCTTCTTTTTGAATGATTGCAGTGACTTGTACACTCATGGTAACACCTCTTTTCAATAAGTGATTGTATTTGATTTTATTATATCATGGTATAAGAGATTTGAGAAGAATTGTAGTTTTAGATGTA
>PGZS01000156.1 GCA_002841435.1 Firmicutes bacterium HGW-Firmicutes-3
CATGCAAAAGATACACAAATCATCCAAAACATCTATTTAAAAGTTCGTAGTGATAATCAAAGTGCAATCCATCTTTATGAATCATTTGGATTTAAAGTCGTGGGTACTTATCCAAGACAAATGAAAATAAAAAATGAGTACTTCGATACTTTACTTATGGCATTACTACTCTAGAAAGCGAGGATTTTATGATTAAAGCTCCGTCTCCAAACATTGATTTTAACAACTTATCGTTTTTACCGGTTCAAACCCCCTATTCTTTTGTTTCATACTACAAAGAAGGCAAATGGGATGAAGGTAAAATCACCGAAGGAACACAAGTATCTTTACACATGCTTTCAACGGGCATTCAATATGGGCAACAAGCTTTTGAAGGTATGAAGTGTTACCGTAGACGTGATGGTGGTATTCAGTTCTTTCGTCCTTATGAAAATGCGAAACGATTCCAAAAATCTTGTAAAAGAATTATGATGCCAGAAATTCCTATTGAAAAATTCATTGACGCCATTTGTCAAACAGTCAAAGCCAATAGCGAGTATGTTCCTCCTTATGAATCAAAGGCAACACTTTATGTTCGTCCTTTCATGATAGGCATAGGATCGAATTTGATTTTAGCGCCTTCAAAAGAGTATCTCTTTGGCGTTGTCACTCAACCGGTCGGACTCTTCTTTAAATCTGGACTCACGCCTTCCAACTTTATGGTATCAGACTATGACCGAGCCGCAGCGAAAGGTACGGGTGATATTAAAGTCGGTGGTAACTACGCTGCGAGTTTCTATCCGAACTATTTAGCAAAAAAAGACGGATTCACCGATTGTTTGTATTTAGATCCCTTAACGCATACAAAAATTGATGAAGGCGGAGCCGCAAACTTCTTTGCGATTACGAAAGATGGTACTTTCGTTACACCAGCATCTGATTCAATTCTACCTTCAGTTACGAAAAGAGCACTGATTGATATTGCAAAAGAGTTCTTAAAAATCAAAGTTATAGAAGGAGATATCTTTGTTAATAACTTAGATATCTATAGTGAAGCTGGTACTTGCGGAACAGCAGCGATTATTACGCCGATTGGCGGCTTAATGGTTGAAAATGTCTTACATACTTTCGGTAATCCAAAAGAAGCGGGACCCATTACAAAAGAATTGTACCGCCTTCTTGTTGGGATCCAGTTTGGGGATATTTTAGCCCCTGATGGTTGGGTCTTAGACGTTAAATAAAAGATTAAGCACTTCAAAAATGAAGTGCTTTTTATTTAGTCTTCTGATTTGAAATAATTGATGCGATAAATTAGATTTAAGTGTTGCTGCTTCTTCATGGTATAAGCTACTGCCTCTTGAAAATTTTGATAATCACCACTTGATGCCTGAGGGGATTCATAAAGAATTGTCTTCCCATCGGTTGTATAATATAAATCATTGAATATACCGCTTAATCGAGATATAATAACCGATTCATGATTTGAAAACAAATCATTTCCAACATACCATAAAGGATTAAATTCAATCCCTAAAAGGTTAAGAATTGTTGGTGTGAAATCATTAACTGTTGAAAACTTATCGATTGAATCTAGTCCATTTATACTCATAGCATTCTTTAATTTTGTATCATATATAACTGCTGGCAAACGATACTGATCAATATAATATTCTTCGCTCGGATAAATTCCTCGCATCATTTCTGAAAAGCCATAATAATATGCGGTATGATCGGCATATAGAATAATGGTAGTACAATCCAGTAAATTTAAAAGTTCAAGTCGGTCGAATAAGATGCCAATTGCACGGTCTAGATCCATCGCCGCAGCCATATATGTTCTAATATACTGATCTAGACTTGTATCTTCTGTATGATACCCTATTAAATCAAAATAATCATACGTATCATTAAAGACTTCTCTTTTCTCGTAACCACCATGCATAGTAAAAGTCGTTATAAACGTCAAGAATTGTTCATTCTCAGGAATCATGTTTTCAACTTGATCTTTTAGCATATCTTCATCTGAATTAATCCAAAAACCTGTATCTGATAAGACCATATCAGATGAATCGATATGTTCGTCAAACCCAAAATGCGGATGCGCATTATTTCGGTTATAAAAGGATCCTTCATTATTATGGTAGGATTTTAATAGCGAAATTGTTGTATTCTCTTTTAGCAAATTAGGTAACGACGTCGGATAATCGTTTTGTCTAAAGTTTCGATATAAACTGCCTGTCGAAGGATAACTACCAAAGAGACTCGATGCCTCAGCGACATCGGTTTTTACTTTTGAATGGAAATTATTAAGTAAGATGCCATCTTCATAAAAAAGTTGATATAAGTTCGGTGTTAATGTTTCATCAATAATGTCAAGAGAAGCCTCAGAGGATGTGTCAATTCCAATGTAATATGATAATCCTTTCATATAAAAAGGGTAAGTGCCAAATGTTTTAATGGTTGTTTCAGGTTGAAACATAGTTTCGTAAAGGTATGCTTCACTTAGCATGATTTCTTCTTCAGATGCGTCTTGGACTTGGATAGTTAAATCCTTATAAATGGCATTATTAAAGACAAATCCAGTGATAAAAAGAATTAAGGTCAAAACAAGTGAATAAACCCATTGATGTAGATTAAATTTCTTCAAAGTTTTGATGCGATACTTCCATATCACAAAATGAATCACTTGATAAATTAAAAACAAACCACCAAAAAGCCATAAAGCCGATAAATCAAGAATGGAAGTCCCTTCTAATGCTTGAGCCCCATCTTGTGCTAAAGCGAGCATATCCCAAAAAAAGATTTCACCCGTAATTGATTTTAAATTTACGTTGACTACTGACAAAATAATTTGTAATAAAATGAGTAGTGTTTGCGTCCAAAACTGGACTTCAGGAAAAGGAATTAAGATGAGTATGGCACAAAGATAAAGGATAAATGCAATATCCATCATAAAAAACTTTGGTAATAAACCAAAATTAAGCAACTTAAAATTAATCAATTCAATGCCAATTGCAAAAACAATAAATAGGAGTAAATATAGAAATTTTCGTTTTGAAATAGATATCATTTAATCACACCAATCAATGTTGTATGTCATTATTATATCATTCATAGTAAAAACCTCAAATAGAAGAAAAAAGTCTATTCAAGATGAATAAACTTTTCTAAGATTATTTTCTGATCGGTTTTAATTCGATGTAACCTCTAGTGCCAATCGGTTCCAATTGAATTCTAGGATTCGAATCATCAAATTGATAACCTAAGGTACTTGGATTATATTGTTCCATTGCTTCCCATAATGATTGAATCGCTTCTTCATAATCCTCTTCTTCAAACGGTTCTCCTTGAAACATTAAATAGGATGATGCAGGTAATTCAATGATGTCAAAACCTTCTGGAATCACGCCCTGAAACTCTAGGTCAACTTCGACGCCTTGAACATATTCTGAGGTACCCGGTTTTATATAATGTTTGGGTAGCCATAAGCAAACCGGTTCACCTGATAATGACTTCATGCTCTTTAAAAGGCCCCAAACATCACAACCAACTTCTTCTGAATAACTAAAGTACTCCGTTGCCTTTATGCCTCTTTTAATAATGACTTTTCTAGCGGGTTTGGTGATAACTGATAAAAATACTGAATGAACTTTTGACATGGTATTGCGCTCCTTTGGTTCATATAATTTGAAGGGTGTAAATAAGTAAATCGGAACTGGATTTTTAGCATATTCATAAGGGTTTGTACCAAACTCTTTTTGAAACGCTCTTTGATATCCATCGACGCTCTCATAACCATAGAGATAAGCAATATCAGTAATTTTGATGGTATTGTCTCGCAATGCCATCGCTGACTTTGATAGTCTCATTTTTCGAATGTATTCGCTTGGCGTTAATCCAACCAATTCAGTAAATAATCGGTAAGAATACCAAGGAGAATAATAACATACTTTTGCAAGGACAGCTAAGGTGATTTTTTCATCTAAATGATTTTCAATATAGGTTTGCATTGCTCTTACAGCGTCTATTCGACTCATTTTCACACCTCCTAGTTCATATTATATAGAATAGCCCAAAGGAAAACTCGACTTATTTTGCTATTGTGTACACTATTATTACATATCCTTTATAAGTATAAAAAACCTGCAGATTCACTATAAATTGATTACTTCCCAATTTCAAATGAAAAAAACCATCAATTTCGATAGTTTTTCTCCCTAAGAGGACTTATACTCGGATATACTTTTTTTTGTCCTCAATCATGTCCTTTATTAATGTATCGATTTTAATACTTTTCCCAAAAATAGATTAGCTATTTTAGGATCAAACTGACTTCCTGAGCATCGATTTATCTCTATTTCTGCATCTTCATGACTCATTCCTTTATGATATGGACGATCGGTTGTCATCGCTTCAAATGAGTCTGCAACATTTATAATTCTTGAAAATAATGGAATTTCATCGCCTTTTAGACCTTTAGGATATCCTCGCCCATCCCATCTTTCATGATGAGATAAAGCATATTCAGCTAGACCAGAATACTCATCGGCAGCTCTTAGAATTTGATACCCGATTTGTGTGTGTGTTTTAATCGTATTAAACTCTTCTTCTGTCAATTTTCCTGGTTTATCTAAAATCGCGTCTGGGATTGAAATCTTTCCAATATCATGATACATTCCCGCAAGTTCCAATACATCGACATCTTCTTTGTTTAATCCAAGTTCAATTCCAATTTTTTTACAGTAAAAACTTACTTTCGAGGAATGAGCTTTTTCTTCTTGATATTTATCGGTTAATGTATTAAATATTGCTTTAATTGCATGATTTCTAATACTTTCACCAACAGTGACTTTATGTCTATATAACTGTTTCTCTGCTCTGCTTAATAAATCATCAACGTTCTTATCAGTATCATTAAGGAGTTCATATCCGATGGCTAGAGAAACTTGAACATTATCAATTAGAATCTCTTTAGTATTTTCAACCAAGTTATCTTTAAAAATTTGAATATCATCAGCAGTTTTATTTGTTAATAGAATCGCGAATTCATCTCCTCCGATTCTAGCTACAACCCCTTCTTGATTAAACACTTTCATCAATAGATTCGATACCTTTTTAATCGCTTCATCGCCTTTTACATGGCCGTAAGCATCATTAATAATTTTTAACCCGTTAATATCAATCATTATCAAACCTATGGATGTTCTATCTTCGGAAATCAATGAATTGAATTTTTCGACAAAATAACGACGATTATTAAGATTGGTTAAGTAATCATGGTTACTAGCATAAGTAATTGCTTCTTCACTGACTTTCCGATCTGTTATATCCATAAAGAATCCTTCAATAAACCATTCATTATCCTGGAAATAGGGTGTACCTTTTTCCCAAATCCAAATTCGAGAGCCATCTTTCCTAGTCAGTTCATATTCAATATTACATGATTTTTTCGTACGTCTTGCTTCATTAAATTGTTTTGCAATAAACTCTCTATATTTAGGCACAATAAGTTCATTATAAGAAATAACTTTATTATCAATTAATTCGGATGACTGATAACCCGTTAATGTCTCACAAACGTCAGACAAAAACAGCATTGTCCATGATTCATCAAATTTGCATTTATAGGATACACCCGGTAAATTTGAAATAATCCTACTCTTTTCTCTTTCATTTCTTCTAAGAAGTTCCTCTTGGATTTTGCGCTCGGTAATATCTTGAGCCGCGCCTGAAAGCGATACAATTTCACCTTGATCATTATACTCTGCTTCTCCTCGAACCCACATCCATCCCTTAGTCATATCTTTTCTGGCCATTTCTAATTCTAATTCGTATGGAATGCCTTTCGTACTCGTTAATGCGAGTGCTTTGGATAGCTGATCCCAACTTGATTTAGTAAATAATTTCATGTGTTCGGTATAGGGGGGAATAGGTTGAGTAGAATCAAATCCATACATCTTATATAGTTCTTCTGACCAAGTGACTTCATTGGTTTTTACATTTAAACGCCAAGTTCCCAATTTGGCTACTTTTTGTGAAGTTAACAAATCTTTATGTTTATTACTAAGTTCATTTTCAGCCAAGATACGATCAGTGATATCCTCTACAAGTACTGCAAATTGACCCTTCTTAGGAGAGTAGGAGGATACAGAATAATATTTCCCAATTTCTCTAGCATAACTCTCGAATTGAATAGACTTTCCTGTTAATGCCACTTCTCCATATTTATCTATCCATTCGTGTTCTAAATTGGGTAACACCTCTAAAACCGTCTTGCCGAGAACATCTTCTTTTTTTAATCCAGTTAGTTGTTCATAAGCCTCATTGACACTTAAAAATCGATAGTCCGTTGGTTTGCCTTGATCATCGACAATAATTTCATGAAGTGCAAGCCCTAATTGCATCTCTGAAGTTAAAAGACGATATTGCTCTTCGCTTTTTAGTAATTTTTCAGTGGCTATTTTGGATAACGATATATCTGAAACTGAGCAGTGTGTTTGTAAAAAGGAACCATTTTCATTATAAGACACAATCCCATCAAAACCAACAAAAATGGTATCTCCATTCTTCGTTTTCATCGAGAACTCAGAGTATATTACTCCTTTTTCCTTAAATAACTTAAACCGTTCGGCAAATTTTTCTTTCATATCTGGATTTAAGAAATCCCCAAACCATTTTCCAATGACTTCTTCTCTTTGATACCCCATGATTTCAAGCCACTTTTGATTAACTTCTAAAAAGTGACCTTCTTCATCAAGTGATTGATATCCAAAAGGTGCTAATTCAAACAATCTTCTAAATCGAGATTCGCTTTCTTTTAGTGTATGTGCTAGCATTTCAATTTCATGGTTAACTTTTTGAAGCAATGTATTTTCTTTGATAGATAATTCTAATTGTTCTAATTGATCTCTTTTTTCGCTGTATTGTTGCTGAAGCAATAGATTGTAATCTGTTAACTTGATTGTATTTAAAAATAGAATTCGATTTGATTTTTCAATGTTGTAAGAACCAATCATTCCAATGATGTTAGCAGTAACCAAAAAAAACGAACTAAAAATAAGCGTTGTAGTAATTTCTTGATACTTAATAATGAAACCAATAATGTAAAACAAAATAATTAAATTGCCTGATAATGAAGCATATATAAACCTAAGCTTAATTAGTAAGTATCCTGAAAAGAGTACAATGAATAAACCGCCGATATACATGATAATTTCAGGTTTTAGAATTAGCATATAAGCTATTCCTATACCGCCAATAAGAAAACTAAATGCAAGTGCATATTGACTGTATTTTAAGAATGATTTGGTAAAGCTCAAAAGTATCGTTATTAACAAGATAGGAATAACAATTACAAAACGAATGATAAATAGTAGACTTATTTGATCTGGAAAATATTGAAAATCAGCATAAAAAAATGCACCGTAAAATAAGATAAATACTAAAAAAATACGCCTTATATATTTTGGGTTCGTGAACTCGGCAGAGTTTTTAAAAAGCTGATTGTTTTCTTGAGTATAACTCATTTTTAGGTTCATATAATAACTCCTTCATTTGATTGCATTATCATATATGAATTTTATTTACGGTCAAAATACTTACTTTAGTTTATTCATTTAAGTTATCTTAAGTAAAAATGGTTTTCAAACTATAAAAATCTATTCTAATATTCTATCATAATATTACAAATATTATACTAATCTTTGGTAATAAAACCGATTTATACATGTTTATTGACAATTTATTCAGGGTCAATCCGCTTTATATAATATTTTTATCTTTAGGTGTTTACATGTCACTTTATCATTATTAATCATCAAAGGTTATATGTTTTCGGTTGCTCGTATTCCAATTAAAGGCGTGGTGTTACAATCTACCGAAAACATCTATGTAAAGCTAGAAAATTTGCATTAAATA
>PGZS01000157.1 GCA_002841435.1 Firmicutes bacterium HGW-Firmicutes-3
GATGAAATACCGGGCAACTAATTTTAGAAGAAAGTTAAAACCATATATCATGCTTATGCCGGTTATGATTTTTATTATCGGTATATTTATAACTGGATTAGTATTCGGACTCTTACAGAGTCTCGGATACTTTCCGGCCTTAGGGCTTTATGAGATTTCACTGGATTACTATAAGAATGTCCTTCAAAATACTGATTTTTTGTCTTCTTTTCAATTTAGTCTTTACACTTCATTTGTATCCACCTTATTCTCGGTGGTTTTAGGTGTTTTTTTATCCTATTTAATTATATACACCAAAAGCAAGCGGGTAAAAGGTTTGGTCAATGTCTATAAAGGACCAATTTTGGTACCCCATACCATAGCTGCGCTTTTGATTTTTATATTGTTTATTCAAAGCGGCTTATTGGCTAGAATCTTTTATGGCCTAGGCTTTATTAGTGATATGTCGGATTTTCCACCTTTGATTTTTGATGGAGGTGGTATTGGTATTATGCTTGCCTACTTATGGAAAGGGTTACCCTTTATAACATTTATTACCATTGACATTCTAAGAAATCTGGATGAAAAGTATGCCAAAGTTGCAGCCAATCTTGGTGCCAGTCATGGCCAGGTTTTTAGGCATGTGCTCTTACCCCAACTCTTTCCGACCATAGCATCGGGTTTTATGATTCTTTTTGCTTTTTCCTTTGGTGCTTATGAGATTCCTCATTTGCTGGGTGCTTCAACACCTAAAGCTTTACCTGTTCTTGCCTATATCTACTATGCTAATATAGAATTAGCGAACCGTGCCAATGCCATGGTCATTAACATGTGTATTGCTTTTTTTGCCTTTATTGCTTTAGGCTTATATGTTTTAGCCTTTAGGTTACTCAAGAAATACGGAGGTGCATGATGCGAAAGCTTATGAAATACATGATGCTTCTCATGATTCTAATACCCTTTATTGTAATGATCATCTGGAGTGTAACCAGTAGCTGGCCTTGGCCACAATTGATACCTAGGAATTTTTCCCTTAGAGGCTACTTTTATGCGATTCATCCTACCACAAAAGCCTTTAGCATATTGCTTAAAAGCATTTTTCTTTCAGTGGTCGTGACTTTGATTACATTAATCATAAGTATCCCAGCAGCTAGAGCTATTGCTTTTTATGACTTCAAAGGCAAATCTTTAGTTAAGGTCCTTATTTTAATGCCGGTGATTGTGCCGATGCTAAGTGTGGCAATGGGCATTCATTTGACATTCACAAAGCTTGGCCTTGCCAATACCCATTTAGGTGTAATCCTCATTCATGTGGTGCCGGGTATACCCTATGGTGTTAAGATTTTACTAAGCATATTTGAACTTAATGGTGACAAGGTTGAAGCCCAGGCAAGAGTGCTTGGAGCCTCTTCTTTACAAACCTTTAGATACATAACTTTACCTTTGATTATGCCTGGCATGGTTATTGCAGGTTCGATGATCTACATCATATCCTTTAGTCAATACTTTATAACATTTTTAATCGGCGGTGGACGTGTTGTTACATATGCTATGTTTTTATTCCCATTTGTTCAATCCGGTGATAGAACCATGGCATCGGCACTCAGTGTGATTTTTATATTATCTATTGCCTTGGTTGTATATTTATCTGAAAAATCCGTTGGTTTCTTCTATCAAAAGAGTAGCAAATATTATGTATAGAAATAGGTGGTATGATGTCTAAAATCAGGATAAATCGTTTAAGTAAAGCATACGATGGCAATCAAGTCATTCACAATATTGATATGGAAGTCGAAGAAGGAGAACTTGTTGTTTTGCTTGGTCCCAGCGGATCAGGAAAAACAACATTGCTTCACGGTATAGCCGGACTTGTTCATATGGATCAAGGTAGTATCTATTTTGATGAAGAATGTATTGATCAGGTGCCTATTGAAAAAAGGAATGCCGTTTTAGTTGATCAAAGCCTTTTGCTCTTCCCTCACATGACGCTCAATCAGAACATTGGTTTTGGTCTGAAAATGAGAGGGATGAGTAAAAAGCACATCGATGAAAAAGTGAAAGCCCTCGTCGCATTATTAGAGCTTGGGGGGCATGAGAATAAACGTCCTAATGAGATCTCAGGTGGACAGATGCAAAGAGTGGCGATAGCAAGAGCATTGGCAATAGAGCCAAGAGTGCTTCTACTGGATGAACCTTTTTCTAAGTTGGATATTGTACTGAGAAAAAATATGCAAAAATTTGTAAGGGGTCTTCAAAAAAAACTTGGGATCACAATGATTATGGTTACCCACGATAAAGAAGAGGCCCTCTCTATGGCAGATAAAGTTGCCGTTTTGTTGGATGGCACCATTCAACAGTTTGATACACCGGACAAGGTCTATGAAAGGCCGGCGTCAAGAGCTGTTGCTGATTTTTTTGGTATGAGGAATTATATAGAAGGGTATGTTGAGAATGGACAACTTGTAACAGAGTTGGGCGTATTTAGAACACATCATAAAGAAGGTTTAAAGTTGACCTATGTGTTTAGACCTGAAGAAATCTATATTGACCATGAAGCATTTGAAGGCGCGCTAGGTGTGATTATAAACAGAACATACTTAGGGGACAAAATCACCTATGAAATAGCATGTAAGGAACAGATTATATATCATATAACACTGCAACATAAGGCTTTAAAACCGGGGGATACAGTAAAAGTCAATTTTGACTTTAAAAATGCCGTCTACTTTGAGACGGCCAGTGATAACAAGGAGAAACTAACATGTTAGATACAAAAGCAAGAAGAATCGTCCAGCCTTTTATTGGTAAATGTGCCCAGGTATTTATTAAGGCAGGACTATCAGCTAATCAGGTTACAATACTAGCCCTGATAATTGGTTTGATTCCGGCAATCATGATGGCCATGGGCCTTTCGAGCTTACTTGCCGTGTTGATTTTATGGTTATCCGGACTATTTGATGCCATTGACGGCACCATAGCAAGAAAAACAAATACCATGTCTCCTTTTGGTTCCGTTATGGATGTTACTTTCGATCGCTTAGTAGAAATTTCACTATTACTCTCTATTGGTTATCGCTATTCCAACGAACCTATGGTTTTTGTCATACTGGCTTCATCCATTATTCTCTCTATGACAATATTCCTAACGGTCGGTGCAGCTTCCGAAAAAGCGACTGAAAAAAGCTTCTATTACCAACCGGGTTTGGCAGAACGAACGGAAGGTTTTATCTTATTTTCACTCATGATGATTTTTACAAACCATGTGGATGTATTGGCTATGATTTTTTCGGGGTTAATCTTAATTACAGCATGCCAGAGATTCATCGAAGCATACAAGCATTTAAAGTAAGGTAAAGATAAAGCAATTGAAGGGTTGTCATTCGTTTCTTGCAAGTAAAGTGACCTTATGCTACAATCATTTTATGTTTAAAATCAAAATTGATGTTGTACCGGTTTATTGGAATGAAAAAGGGCATCATTAACGAAATGGAGTGTGAAAAAAATGCAGAAATGTATAATGGCGACCATTATGGCACTGTTTATATTACTAGGCATAGGATACAACACTGAAGCGGCCATGATGAAACTGGATATTCGTGTAAATGACATGATTATTAAAATGGACAGCAACCCTTATATTGAAGAAGACCGAACAATGGTACCGATTCGGACTGTGGTAGAGGCATTAGGACCTGAAGAAGTGGTTTGGAATGAAGAAGATAGGAGTGTCACCATTGTAGTGGGGGACAAGTTCATTATCTTTAAGATTGACAGTATGAGTTATTGGGTGAACGGCGTAGAAAAAATAATGGGTGTAGCTCCGGTTATTGTTGATGGGCGCACGATGTTACCACTTAGGATTATTGCAGAAGAACTGGCATTTAATGTTCAGTACAATCCGGTGATTCGTACTGTGGCAATTAACAATCCTTCAGCAGTGGTATCTCAGGATTTGATTGCAGCCAATCAATATAATTATGAGGACATCTTGTGGTTAGCAAGAATTGTTCGAGTAGAAGCCTATAGTATAGGTTATGAAGCCAAACTAGCAGTTGCAAATGTTGTTCTCAACAGAGTCAAAAGTAGTAGATTTCCAATGACGATCAAAGAGGTTATTTTTGATACGAAGTATTCCACACAATTTCCACCGGCTCATCGAGAAAGCTTCTTAACAATAGAACCGGATTTGGAAAGTTGGGCAGCAGCAAAAAATGCATTAGATGGAAATAATAATATAGGTCAAAGCTTATTTTTTAATCATAAACCTTTTCCGAAAAAATCCAGTGATTTGTATAGAATTATAAATGGACAATATTTCTATTACTAAGATATAGTTAAATGGCAATTGGCAAAAAGCACAAATTAAGGAGGGACTTATGGAAGATGGGTATATTATCATTATGACAACGTCAAGAGATTATCGTGAAGCAGATTACATTACCAAAATATTACTTGAGGAAAAACTTGCAGCCTGTATACATTCATCAACTGAGTACAGCCACTATTATTACAATGATAAGCTGCATCACGACGAAGAAATAAGATTAATGATCAAGACAAAAAAACATCTATACGAGGAAGTTGAAAGAACCATTAAAGGCCTTCATTCCTATGAGTTACCGGAGATTATTGTCATCCCAATCGAGAACGGCTCAAAAGAGTATCTACATTGGATCGACTTCATTACAAAATAGTTTTTACACTTTTACCCAAATAAGGTTGAAGTATCAATTCAAGATAAAGGCTACCTTAATTTAATTAAGGTAGCCTTTATCTTGGTTAATAATATAACAGAATATGTGTTTAAAATTATTATATTATAATTGAATATACTTATATTGAATCTATCAAAATAAGGGTATAGAATAGTATTGAGAGAAATATTTGATTTAATATTCTTATATTATAGAATGATAGGAACAATCAATGGAGGTAAATATGGTAAAAGATTATTGGAAAGACCTGAGTATACTAGGTATGAATACATTAGAACCTCATGGGTCAAGCATACCCTTTGATAGTGTGGCGCAAGCACTGGATGGTGATAGATCAAAGTCCAGTCGTTTTAAGTTGTTAAACGGCTTATGGAAGTTTAAGTATTTTAAACATCCGGCCTATGTACCGGAGGATTATTTTGCGACTACATATGATGATACATTGTGGGATACGCTACCGGTGCCATCTAATTGGCAACTTCATGGTTATGATGTACCTGTATATACCAATGTGGCTTATCCCATACCGGTTGACCCACCAAATATACCGGAAGAAAACCCGGTAGGCTGTTATAGAAGCATGTTCTCGGTGGATTACCAATGGGTAGACTTGAAAACCATTTTGCATTTTGGTGGCGTGAGTATTGCATTTACGGTCTATGTCAATGGCAAGGAAGTCGGTTATAGCCAAGGTAGTCATATGCCCTCTGAGTTCGACATCACACCATATCTACAAGTAGGAGAGAATTGTTTATCCGTAGAAGTGTATAAATGGGCTGCTACCAGTTATCTTGAAGATCAAGACTTCTGGCGTATG
>PGZS01000158.1 GCA_002841435.1 Firmicutes bacterium HGW-Firmicutes-3
CTCCTTTTTTATGTGCAAATAATTGAAGGTTCATTCTTAACATGGTTACACCTCCTCGATTTTAATATTTATATAATCATGTCCATATTCTTCATAAATCGATGTCATACCCAGTTCAAATGTGTCAAGTAATACTTGACTCGTGGGAGACAAAGTTGCCTTCATCAGCATGTCTATTTTTCCGTCTTCATCGTATTGAAGAGAAAATCGGTCATCTGTAAAGGACTTAATGGCATTGACTGTATTAATAGCAAGGACTGATACACTTGCACATACAATGTCTTTACCTGTTTCTTCAAAACCTGCATGACCACTTACACAAAAACCGACATTGTCGGCTTCTCTTTTATAAAGTATGATCTCTATCATACTTATAAAGTAATCGTGTCGATTTTAACTGCAGTGAAAGGTTGTCTATGACCTTGTTTTCTTTTATAACCATTGTTTTTAGGCTTGTATTTGAAAACAGTGATTTTTTTACTTTTACCTTCAGCAGTAACAGTTCCTGTTACTTTTGCAGTTGTTATTGTAGGATTTCCAAGGGTCAAATCCCCTTCGTTTGAAACCAACATAACTTGATCAAAAACCACAGCATCACCTTCAGCAAGTCCGAGTTTTTCTACTCTGACGACATCACCTTCAGCTACTTTGTATTGTTTTCCACCTGTTGCTATAATTGCATACATTCTGGCACCTCCTCGTTTTTTAAGACTCGCCGGTTTTGGTGTCCTAAGACTTATAACCTGACCGTGCGGCATACCATGGTATAGATTATCACAGTTATTAGCCTATGTCAAGGTCTTTTAGTAAATAGCTGTTTTAAGCTTCTTTAACACTTCTACTGTTTCCAGAAACGTTTTTCTTTGTTATAATTTAGGAACAGTTAATTTCGCGTATTTGGAGGTATTATGAAAGAGTTAAAAGTAACGTATGACAAAAAGCTTGCAAAGTACCATACCGTGTACCATCATCATAAAAACATGACAGCCTTCCGATTGGATGTCTACCGGAAACTGTCACAGAGAGAAGATTTATTCATTATGATTAAAACCCATCTTGGATCGGTACATCAACCGACACCTCTGGACTACGTTATGAGTATTGAAAAAAGTCTGAGCCGATTTAATCTACAACATCAAATAAGACCGATTCAGGTACGTCATGGAAAATCTATTCTTGGGGTGTTAAGCAAAGGTAAACCTATTGAAGATTTTGCGATTGCTTTTCTTATGCCTAAAGCGCAATTTGATGACGACCTTTTTGAAACCTTCTTTTGTGAATATGATTTAAAAATAGGTTACGGCCTCAAAACAGACCCTATGAATTTATTTGAAGATTATAGAAAAGGCTATGTGAAGTCTTTTGATGACCCCAATTATTTTGCTCATAACCTTTTTGATTCTAGGATCTTCAACAAATTTCTTTCCACAGAAATACTAACGGATTAAAAAAATTCAATATCTTCACTGCTAATCAACTCAGCAAACCAACTGGCCATGATCCTATGATGATGGTCAATAATCTGTTGTGCTGTAAGCGGAATGGTGTCAAATGTTGTATGGGCATCTTTTGCTAATATATTATGATACCCAAGTGAAAAAGCCTGCCTACAAGTCGTATCAATACTGCCTTCCGTTTGAACACCTGTAATGACAAGATATTTGATATCTTCCCTCGTCAATAAATCATGTAGTTTTGTTTTGTAAAAGGCATTTGGGGTATGATTCTCGATAACATAATCCTTTTCTATAGGCTGAATATATGGATGAATCTCCCATTCTTTTGTACCTTTAATAAAGCCTGAATCTTCATCCGAGTGCTGCAAATATATGACCATGGCACCTTCTTCATGGGCTCGGTCAATTAGCTTTCTAATATTCTTAAGTAATGCTTCTTCCTTAAATAATCTGAACTTTTCTTTATCAAAAAGACCTTGTTGAACTTCAAGTACCAATAAAGCTGTCTTGTTATCCACGTGAAGCCCTCCTTCCACATGTTTCAATTCTAGTATAACATATGTGTCAAAATAAGTTACCTTAATACTTGAAGTCTAGTAATTGATTGAACTTTGGGAAATCTTCTTTTAAAATGTGGACATAATAAGCATTTCTTGATGTTGGTGTTCTATCATTTTTATGTCCTGTTAGAATTTTGTATTTGTATTTTATGTCGTTTTGATCAAGCAATCCAATAACACGATTAAACTCATTTTCTAAAGTTGTTATATAAGCTTCTTGCCAGTCACCGAAAAAAAAGTTTATTAACTTCTTAAAAGTCGACATATGTCACCGCCCTCATTTTTATACTCTCATTTTAACAAATGTATATTATAAATTCAACAATAAAATTATGGTATCTAAATATCCCACAGTTCTGATAGAGGTTGCTTGATTTTTTTTCTTGTAACTTCAACAAGACCCAGTGCTGTCATATCAATTACCGTTGTCTTAATTCTGTCAAAGCTGGTTAGATATCTTAATCGTTGCATGAGCTTATTTTTGTCATCAGGATCTATCATATCAATAAAATCTATTATAATAATTCCGGATATATTTCTAGCACGCAACTGATAGGCAATCTCTTCAGCCGCCTCCATATTGGTGTTAAAAATCGTCTCCTTAACTTGCTTCTTACTTAAGGTTTTCTCCGTATTAACATCTATCACAGTTAGGGCTTCTGTAGGTTCAATAATAATGGATGCCCCTGATTTTAACCACACTTTTTTATGTAAGAGCTTGTCTATTTTACTTTGAACATTAAAATAATTATACAAAGACATCTCTTCTTCAACAAGCATAAGTTTATGGACAATCTCCGGATGATTTTCACTTAGAAAAATTTCAACTTCATTATAGAGGTTTTGATCATCATATATATAACTGGTGACTTCATCTTCATTAAAATCTTTGAGCAACGTCATATAGGGTGAACCTTGGGTATAAATACGTTGACCCGTGCTTCGAAAAGTCAAGGTTTTCAGTATCTTTTCGTATAGATGGATCAGTTTTTGGACTTCATCAATCACCAGTTCATCTGATACAAAACTACAATTAGTTCGAACAATAAAACCAAAGGACTTTGAAACATAATTCTTAATAAGGTTTTTTAGCCTTAATCGTTCATCATCCTCCGTGATTTTTGAAGATATGAACACCGAAGGTTTATCCGTTGTAAGCACTACATAGCGCCCTGTTAAACAGAAGTCCGTTATAGCCTTTGCTAATTTGGTCTTATGGGCATCTTTTTGAATCTGTATGAGAATTTCATCTCCAGGTACGAGAATCTGTCCTTTTCCTACCTTTGTTGCATAATAAATATTTTTGGATTCAAGTAATGATAAAAATACATTTTCCGCTTTGCCGATATCTACAAAGGCAGATTGAATATTTTTTTTGATGGTCTTTACCGTGCCCACATAGATATTACCAATATCCGTTTCAACTTCTCCAGAAAAAAGATGTACTTCAAGTACACGTTCCTTTTCATCCAAAAGTGCGCTTAATATGTTTTCATTATAACGGGTGGTCACCAATTTTTTACTCATGTCATCACGATCCTAACTTAACCTCTAGCAATGGTCTTAAACCATTATGGTCATGGTAGATTTCAACTCGGTGGAATCTATAATCACCACGTTCATAAGACAAATCGTTTAAAGCCAGTAATTTTTCAAGTACCATTTCCGGCTTAACATTAAAATGGCTGCCATTGGCTATGGTCATTATAAGGTTTTGATCTCTTAGACTGATATTTATAATACCCGGTCTTAAATCAAAATCATTAATTTTACCTTTTTTATTCTTTTTTCTAATAATGAGCGTATCCTGTGACATCATCGCCGAAACCATACCTTCGGTGATCATCGGATTTAGAAATTCTATCTTATACGTGGCTGCTACAACCGATGCCATGGCTGAAATTTCTTTACTCATAATCTCAACCCCATCTAAAAAGACGATACCCACAGGTGCTTTTTCATTAATAGCTTCTAATAAAACATCCATGGCCACATCCTCTGTCAACTTAACATCCATATACTCACTTTCACTGGTCACCCCAACAGCTAAAGCACTGGCAAAAGAAAATACCTGATGAGGATTAAAACCCTCTGAATACGCTATAGGTATTCCTGCTCTGCTAAACATTTTCTGAAAGGTACGCATCATGTCCAGATGGCCAACAAATCGAATCGGTCCTTCTTTTTTGAACTTAAGCCTTACGAGCATAGCATATACCTCCTTCAAAACACATGGCGCCACAATTGGTACAACCTTCCATACAATTAACCGTGGTCTCCCCTTGACTAGCGAGCAAAAACTCATCATGTAAAAATGATTTTTTTACGCCGACATCAATAAAATCCCATGGAAGTATTTCTTCTAATTCACGCGTTCTTTCGTTATAGAAAGCTGAATCTATGCCTGACTCAGCAAAAGCATCGTTCCATAATGCCACATCAAAATGCTCAGACCATGCGTCATATCGGGCACCTTTTTGATAAACTTTTAATATAACTTTGTTAAGCTTTCGATCACCACGGGCTAAAACACCTTCTATTCGACTGGTATCCGCATCATGACTATTGTACTTGATATTTTTCTTGTTAATATTTCTATTAATCAGTTTAGATTTTTCTAGAAAAGCATCACTACTTGCTTGCCCCATCCATTGAAACGGTGTAAAAGGCTTCGGTATAAAAAATGAGGTACTTAGTACTATCTGTAGCCTTTGTTTACGCATATCTCCTGGCATAGTAAACCACTTGTTTACAATATCTTGTCCAAGCTTGGCAATAGCTAAGACATCCTCTTCTGTCTCTGTCGGTAAGCCAAGCATAAAATACATCTTGACTCTGTTCCAACCGCCCATAAAAGCCTCATAGGCGCCTTTTAGGATGTCTTCCTCACTGATGTTCTTATTTATAACATCTCGCATTCTTTGAGAACCGGCTTCCGGTGCAAATGTAAGACTGCTTTTTCTTACGTCTTGTACCTTACTCATGAGTTCTATTGAAAAGTCATCAATTCGAAGTGATGGCAGGGACAAGTTCACATGGGCCAGTTCCGGTGCAGAGGTTAGATAAGATGCCAAAGCATTCAAATGAGAATAATCACTGGAGCTTAAGGAAATAAGGGATATTTCATCATGTCCGGTATTCTTGACAATCTCAATAGCTTGTGCCTTCAGTGCTTCAAGGTCCTTTTCACGTACCGGGCGATAAATGATGCCCGCTTGACAAAAACGACAGCCTCTGGCACAACCTCTGAACAGCTCAAGAACAACTCGGTCATGCACCGTTTGGATATAAGGAACAATCGGCTTCATTGGGTATCTGGAGCCTGTCATATCCATCATAATAACTTTTTTCACTTGAGGCCTAGCATTTGGATTATTGGGAAGAAAACTTTCTATGGTCCCATCTTCATTATAACTAACCTCATAAAAAGCAGGCACATAA
>PGZS01000159.1 GCA_002841435.1 Firmicutes bacterium HGW-Firmicutes-3
TTCTTTCAAGTTGTATTGTCGAATTAACTTCATCAGCTTAATCGGATACTGAGGATCGGTTGCATACCCTGCACGCTTAATGGCCCATGCACCTAAGCTGCTTTGATACATCACATCTCTAAATGGTGCATATCGATCTGCATTGAGCAATAAGCTCTTATGGTCGTTCCAACTCTCTTGAGCGTTATTGTATGCTCTAAAATTCGCATCTACTCTATAGGTGACGCCATTATAGACCTCCCATGTATTGGAGGTAACCGATCCATTGGTTGCCGAACCTTTTATGCCAAAGAGGTTATAAGAAAACTTACCACTATATTTATCCTGTGGCACACTTTGACCCCAACCGGTTTCTAATATGGCTTGTGCTGTTTGCAACGCTGCAGACATTCCAGTACTGTTCCATGATGTCTTTGCCATACCGGAGGAAAATGCTAAGAATTTGTCTTTTTCTATTATGGCTTTTGGACCAAAAGTTTTATCTAGGTATATTCTAAAATCTATGGTCTCTGATGTTATTTTGGAACCCTTATAGTACCCTTCAGCCTTAAGCGAAACTTGTCCTGCGTCGGATGCTGTCGGCTTATATATCCACTCACCGGCAGCCGGAATATCTTGTCCAACAATCTTAGTTGACCCTGTACTTTTATTGATCAGTACATAATTGACTTTGTCCATTGTCACGTTGCTATTTACGTTAAGCTTTGTTTCTCCTGTTAAAACTTGATTTGGTCCAACACCTGAAAGCTGCAGTCTTGGACTTCCATCCACTTTAACTTGAATATAATCACTTTCACGTGTTGTTCCGCCTGCATCAATGACTCTGACTTTTAGAGATTTATTACCAGAAAAACTTTCACCCGGAAACCATCTATAACCACCATAAGGTAACGTTGCTAGCACTGTCACTACACCTGTTTTTTCATCTTTGATTAAATAGGTTGTTTCTCTTACATCAAAATTCCTTGATGCAAGTAAGGTAACCGGCTTATTCACCGTCATACCTGCTGTAACGCCGGTCAAGCTAAGGTTCACGTCAACTTGAACATTAAATGTATAGGGTGCACTATGATAGATATTACCCACAGCATCATAGGCCATCACTTTTACACTATAATTACCTTCTTGAGATTTGGTGGGCGTCCACGTATACGAACCAAAGGGATCTTGTTCGATAACCGTGAAAACTTTACCATTGCCTAGATTGGTAAGTTCATAGGTGATATGTTCCGCTATAAAATTAACATTTGGCTTAAGTACAACCGTTTTCTGAATGGTCTCATTGTTAACAAGTCCTTCTAAAGCTATATTGGGCGTGACCGAAATAACTACCGGCACTGCATCTGCAGCTATAAGTTTATTGTACTTATCATATAGAGCAACCACCATGACCTTATTCCCATTATCCTCAAGAGCAGGTACATAGGTTAAACTGCTTGCATCGCCTGTCGTTCTACCAACAACAAAGCCTGTAGCCGTTTTTCGGTCCACAAGAAGCAATCTGACTTCTCCAAGTGTTGCTTTATAACGGTCCCCAAAGGTAAATGCAACCGTTGTTTTTCCTTGAATCGTTTGACCGGGAGAAAGGGATGTGATTAGTACCTCATGAAAAGGTGCTTTTACAGATGTTTTATTCGAGTCTACAAGTACTTGTCTTGTCTCATTAACCCACTCAATACCAATGCCAAAGGCATTGCTAATTAATCTTAAGGGTACATAAGTACGATCACCAACGATTAGGGGTGTCACGTCACTCACCTGATAAGACGCGCCTTGGTTATAACCTACTAAAGCGCTACCAATCTTAAGAAAAACACTTTGATTCCCTTTAATAACCTCAACTGTTCTGTTAATGGGATCCCAATTGACGGTTGCGCCAATTTCCTCTGTAACAAACCGTATGGGCACCATGGTTCTACCGTTTCGAATAATAGGTGTGGACAATTCTGTTATGTCTTTTCCATCTACAATTAAACGCATATCTTGGGCATGACCATCCATAGTCAACAAACTTGGTGTGATTATGAATAAGGCAGATAAGATCAGACTTAATATTATATTTCTAAACAACTTCATAAGAAAACCTCCTTCGACCCATCGGTCATACCTATTATATCAGATATATGCACCCTCAATCTAGATATGAATGATTTTGTAACCCTATTGTCACAAGTCGATTTGAGGCATGTGGATAACGCGCTACTTGAAGCAAATCTGTTAGGTTTTGATTATAAACATATTTTTAATATTTATTTATACATTATTTATATGAACTTTCGACATGTTCTGATATACTCAAATCATCACAAATGACGATAGGAGTAGATGTATGGAATTTCATAAAATATTACAGATGAACATAGGTAATAAGCACCTTGACATCTTGAAAAATACAGAGTTTATTGAAAATATTCAAGAGTTTGGGGTCATTCAACAACTGTATAGAGCAGCAATTAAAGAGGTGCGCACCAAGTTGGAAATACTGGATGAAGAATTCCAGATTAAACACGACCACAGTCCTATTCATCATATTGAATACAGGCTCAAATCACCACAGAGCATCATGGATAAGCTCATAAAAAAAGATTTGGAAATCAACACCCAAAGCATATGGAACAACCTGTCGGATGTAGCTGGTATTCGAGTTATCTGCAACTACATCAACGACATCGATCGAATTGCTGCTTTTTTAATTCAACAAGATGATGTCACCTTGATACGGCGTAATGACTATATTGAGAGCCCAAAGCCAAATGGATACAGAAGCCTCCATCTCATCGTAGCTGTGCCCATATTCTTATCTGACTCGACAGAACATGTCAAGGTTGAGGTTCAGATTCGTACGATCGCCATGGATTTCTGGGCCAGTCTTGAACATAAGCTAAAATATAAGACACAAGATGAAGTCTCTGAAGATCTTCGTGGTCGGTTATTGGATTGTGCCAATTCTATTACTTTACTGGACCTAGAAATGCAATCTATTTATGAAGGTATTGAGTCTGATCAAGACCAATGATATTTTAATTCAAACCAACTAAAATCCAATAAGAGCATCCAAATGTTTTTCCTAGCATTGGATGCTCTTATTAACCTGTATTGCTCTATTCATGTAATTAATACAATTAATACATAATCAACCTCACACCACATGTTTCGATTGTTTTGTTTTGTTGACATATATAGATAATCAAGTATAATTCAAGTTACAAAAGATTTGACATCAAAATAAATATATCAGATATCTGGTTAAGGTGTCAAAACTATATAGTCGAACTTTCACATACAATACATAGTTACAAATGTATCAACGTAATCTATATATTGTATGTGAATTTAGTAAAACTTAGTTTTGATCCTTTAACCATTTATGAAGATTCACAGGAGCCTATCATGGTAAAAAAAGTAACTTTAATGAGCTTAGCTATTCCCATATTTTTCGAGGTCATACTTTTTATGACTCTTGGTGTTGTTGACACTTTAATGCTAAGCCGTATATCCGACCAGGCTGCCGGTGCAGTCGGTATCGCTAATCAACTCATCAATTTTACCAATATCATATTTACAATCATAAGCGTAGGTGCAGCCATATTAATTGCTCAGTTCATCGGTGCCAAAAAATGGGTGGATTGCCATATGACCATCATAGTCGCCTATGTTGTACTAACGATCATCGGTCTGGTCTGCTCCATCGGTCTTTTTTTCTTTGGCCCTGATCTTTTGATTCTCATTGGGATTACGCCCGGGCTTATGGGTTATGCCAGTGATTACATACGTATCGTCGGCATTTTTATGTTTCTTCAGGCTTTCTTGAACATATCCACTGTTACCATGCGTAGTTACGGTTACAGTAAGCAGACCCTATATATTACTGCTACGATGAACATCATTAATATCGTCGGTGACTATGCCTTACTTTTTGGTGCTTTTGGTTTACCTGCCCTTGGTGCAGCCGGTGTTGCTATTGCAACTTCCATCAGCCGACTGATTGCCGTCATTTTGTCGACTATTTTTGTTTTTAAACACATTGTACCACTATCTGCCATATCCTATATTAAAAACTTCCCCAAACATATATTAAGAATGTTGTTAAAACTGGGTTTTCCCGCAGCACTTGAAAACCTTTCATATAATGTCAGCCAGATTGTCATCACTGGTATTGTATTGGTCTATCTTGGTGAAGAAATGTCCATCGTACGAACTTATGTTGGCAGCATCGTCACTTTTGCTTTAATCGTTACCATCGCCATTAGTCAAGCCAATCAAATCATCATCGGCCGTCTTATTGGCGAAGGTCTGATGGATGAAGCCTATCATGTGTGTATTAAGAATTTTAAGATTGCTTTTTATGTTATGTGTGGCATCGGTGTTATCTTCTATTTCTTCGGTGGCCATCTGATGCGTATTTTTTCTGATAACCCACGCATCATAGAATGGGGGATGATTATTCTTGCCCTCGATGCCTTTTTAGAACTTGGACGTATCTTCAATATTGTTTTTATCAGTGGTCTACGCGGTGCCGGTGATGTTATTTTCTCTGTTGCCATCGGTCTTGTTTTTATGTGGGGCATTGCCGCTGCCGGTGCTTATGTTTTTGTTGTCATATTCGGCTGGGGACTTCCCGGCGTATGGCTTGCCTTGTTATTGGATGAATGGGTAAGAGGCATCTTAAACTTTCTTAGATGGCACAACAAAAAATGGGTCACAAAAGCCTTGGTTTAGTGCCTTCTTTATCGAATAAAATTCGTAGCGACTCGTTTCTCCCGCTCTGGTACTTCTATCCCTGCAGCTTTACCGGCTTCAAGACACTTTAGTAACCATGCCATGTTTTTCCCAAGGGTTCTCATAATCTGCATCCCTTCTAGGTCTTGTTTCACTTGATCTGGTGTATTACCATGTACCATATTCCAATATTGTGACGGCACCATAGGCATATTACTAATGGCAAAATATTTATTTAGCTGATCCAGCGCTGCCGTGGAACCACCTCTTCTACAACTGACAATAGCCGCTCCCGGTTTATGAGCATGGACCTTGCCCGCATAGAAAAATCGGTCAAGAAAAGATGTTATGGCACCTGACGCACCAGCATAATGAACCGGAGATCCAAAAACATAGGCATCTGCGGATTCTGATTTCTCCAAAATTTTATTAACGATATCATCATCAAATATACATCGGTTGTTGGCACATTTGCCACAACCTGTACAACCACGAATAGGTGACTGACCCAAATGGACAATTTCTACTTCAATATCAGCGCCAACCAATTCTTTTTCCACTTCTTTTAATGCGGTATAAGTACAGCCCTCCTTATGAGGACTTCCATTAATCATTAATACTTTCATCGCTACCTCCTGATGACCATCTTTTACTTAATTATTGGTTTACCAATCTGATTATATC
>PGZS01000160.1 GCA_002841435.1 Firmicutes bacterium HGW-Firmicutes-3
TAAGGGTAATAAAGGGTTGCATCCCGCAACCCTTTATAATATCCTATTCAAACTTTTTATGGGTTATGGTATAATGATAATTAGAATCAATACTGGTTACAGGGTCAAAACTAAGTTTCACTAACTTCATATACAATATATAGATTACGTAGATACATTCATAACTATATATTGTATACGAAAGTTCAACTATATAGTTTTGACACCTTAACCAATACTTAATATTTAAGCTTTTGCATAGCCTGTTATGCAAGTGCTTAAATATTAATATACATAGAAAAGGAGCAATGATGATGATAAAAAAACCAACAGTATTAATGATCTTAGACGGTTACGGTCTAAATGATAAAAAAGAGGGTAATGCCGTTTATTTGGCGAACAAACCGGTTATGGATAAAATTACATCAACCTACCCTTCTGTAAAAGGAAAAGCAAGCGGTCTGGATGTAGGCTTACCTGACGGTCAAATGGGAAACTCAGAAGTGGGTCATTTGAATATCGGTGCAGGTAGAGTTGTATATCAGGAACTTACAAGAATAACCAAATCCATAAAAGATGGAGATTTCTATGAGAACCCGGCATTGCTTAAGGCAATTCTCAACTGTAAGGCAAATAAAAGCGACCTTCATTTGTGGGGCCTAGTATCTGATGGGGGTGTACACAGCCATAATGAACATTTGTATGCATTATTAGTGCTCGCCAAAAAGGAAGGTCTTGAAAATGTTTATGTCCATTGCTTTTTAGACGGAAGAGATACACCACCTGCTTCCGGTATCGAGTATGTTACGGAATTACAGAATAAAATGGATTTGTTAAAAGTCGGTAAGATAGCTTCTGTCCATGGACGCTATTATGCTATGGACCGAGACAATCGATGGGAGCGGGTACAATTAGCTTATGATGCTCTTGTTGAAGGTGTAGGTCAATCAGCAAAATCAGGTATTGAAGCTGTCTTAAACTCTTATAAACAAGGTAACAATGATGAATTTGTATTGCCAACTGTAGTAATAGAAGATGGCAAGCCTGTGACGACGGTTAAGAATGGTGATTCCGTTATTTTCTTTAATTTCAGACCGGACCGTGCACGTGAACTGACCAGAGCTTTTTGTGATGAGACCTTTACCGGCTTTGAAAGAAAACAGGGTTTGATGAAACTTGTGTTTACTTGTTTTACCAATTATGACATTACAATAAATAATAAAGAAGTAGCCTATGGTAAAACTTCTTTAACCAACACGCTGGGAGAATATATTTCAGGTCTTGGTAAAACCCAGTTGAGACTGGCAGAAACAGAGAAATACGCTCATGTTACCTTCTTCTTTAATGGAGGTGTTGAGGTTGCTAATCCTTTAGAAGACCGAATTCTTGTACCTTCACCAAAGGTTGCGACTTATGATTTGCAACCGGAAATGAGTGCATATCAAGTCAGTGATGAGTTGGTAAAAGCAATTAAGGGTGGTATGTACGACTTGATTATCGTTAATTTTGCAAATCCGGACATGGTAGGCCATACGGGTATAGTATCAGCGGCAGTTAAAGCCATTGAGACCGTCGACCAATGCGTTGGCGCTGCTTATGAAGCTTTACTTGAAGTCAACGGTGTTATGTTTATGTGTGCAGACCATGGGAACTCAGAGCAACTGATTGATTATACAACCCAACAGCCTTTTACAGCCCATACAATTAATCCTGTACCATTCATATTGGTAAACGGAGATCCGGGCGTGACTCTAAGAGAAGGCCAATTAGCAGATATTGCACCGACCTTATTAGATTTAATGGGTATTGATATACCAGTAGAGATGACCGGTACCTCTTTATTAGTAAAACCTTAGATAAAATAAAAAGCATATTATTATAGGATAGATTTTGTTCATGAAGATGGTAGTTGTCAATTGACCTACCATCTTTTCCTTTGTCATGAATAAGGTTGAAGGAATATAATGTACTTTCTTGAAGTTTTATATGTGCGAGGGTTGACAAAAAACAGTTATTCAAGTAAAATTACTTTGAAAATCAAAGTAATTTTGATAGGAGATTAAACATGATAGTTGAACCGAAAGTCAGAGGATTCATATGTACGACTGCCCATCCGGAAGGATGTGCAGCAAGTGTCAATCATCAAATAGCATATGTCAAAAATCAAGGCACTTTAGAAGGCCCTAAGAATGTACTGATTATCGGTGCATCAACCGGTTATGGCTTGGCAACAAGGATTGTATCTATGGCTGGCTGCAGTGCCAATACCCTGGGTGTCTTTTATGAAAGAGAATCCAACGGTAAAAGAACGGCAACAGCCGGTTGGTATAATACGGCAGCTTTTGAAGTGGCAGCAACAGAGGCGGGGTTATATGCTTCGAGTATAAACGGTGATGCCTTTTCGCATGAGATTAAAGATCAAGCAATAGAAAAAATCAAAAAAGAAATGGGAAAAATTGACCTTGTGGTTTATTCACTAGCTGCACCTAGAAGAATTGATCCGGACACAGGCGAAAAATATGGATCTGTTCTTAAACCGATAGGACAATCTTATACAAATAAATCCATTGATGTCATGCAAGGCCAAATAACTGAAGCCACTATAGAGCCTGCTACAAAAGAAGAAATTGAAAACACAATTAAAGTTATGGGTGGCGAAGACTGGGAATTATGGATTAAAAAACTATTGGAAGCAGATGTATTGGCGAAAGGTGTAAGAACCATTGCCTATTCTTATATTGGTCCGGATATCACTTTAGCTATGTACCGTGAAGGAACTATAGGTAAAGCGAAGGAGCATCTTGAACACACCGCTAAGGACCTTACAGAGTTGCTAAAAGACCTAAATGGCGTTGCCTATGTGACCGTTGCTAAAGCTTTGGTGACACAAGCCAGTGCAGCCATTCCTATTGTACCACTCTATATTGGTGCCCTATACAAGGTCATGAAGGCAAAAGGTACACATGAAGGGTGTATTGAACAGATTTATAGATTGTTTAAAGACTTTTTATTTGCCAAAGAGGTTAAGACAGACGAAGAAGGTCGTATTCGTACAGATGACTATGAAATGGAAGCTGATGTACAGCATGATGCGATTGCATTATTTGATCAAGTAACCACTAATACGCTGCAGCAAGTTCTGGATATACAGTCTTATCAAGATGAGTTTTTCAAGCTTTTTGGATTTGGTTTTGATGAAGTGGACTATGAGCAAGATGTTGAGGTAAAGGTGGATATACCAAGTATTGAGTTATAAGAGTCTGAAAGCATAGATTTAATATAAAGGTCCTATGAAAACCCTTCCACTGTATGTATGACTACGGCCTCCGATTGGTGCGTCCTGCACCAAAAGTCGGCGGACAGCTCCTGCTGTCTTGCTCCTTTCATACACACAGTTCCAGGAACTTCATAGTCGATGTGGACAAAATTCTATTCGGTATAGTTGAAAGCTTTACTTGAACAAATTACAGTTAGTAAGTTTTATCTAAAGCAGTAAGTATTTTTTTTGCCAGATTGTCCGAAGGGAAAGACTGGGAGAAGAATACTTACTGTTTTTGCATGTAGATAGATTGTAATACTATATATAGTTAGAAAAGACTATACTTGATGAAAATCATTCTCATAAAATGGTTTTCAATCTTGTACGACTATAGTATAATGGAGTAGGAAGCTGGACAACTCGATTGGGTATGGTCCTAAATTATTATGTATATGAAAGGAGTCATATTATGAAACTGTATTATGAGATTACGGATATATTTGCAAGAGAGGTATTGGATTCAAGAGCGAATCCTACCATCGAAGTCGAAGTTGTTGTGGATGATCAATATGTGGGGCGCGCTATTGTGCCATCAGGTGCATCTACTGGGGCATTTGAGGCAGTAGAATTAAGAGATGGCGGCGATCGCTATATGGGTAAAGGGGTTCAAGATGCGGTTGATAATGTCAATGATATTATTGCAGACGAACTGATTGGTATGAATGTTATCGATCAACGTTTGTTAGATGAAACGATGATTGCCCTTGACGGAACAGAGAATAAATCTAAATTGGGTGCCAATGCGATTTTAGGTGTTTCTATGGCTGCAGCTAGAGCGGCAGCGGAAGCGCTTGGATTACCTTTATATCAATACATTGGTGGTTTTAATGCTCATACTTTGCCTGTTCCGATGATGAACATTATTAATGGTGGTGAGCATGCAGATAACACCATAGATTTTCAAGAGTTTATGATTATGCCGGTTGGAGCAGAATCTTTTAGAGAAGGGCTTCGAATTTGTTCTGAAATATACCACAACCTTAAAAAAGTATTAAATGCAAAAGGCTTATCAACGGGTGTTGGTGATGAAGGTGGTTTTGCACCGAACTTGTCATCTGTAGAAGAAGGTATTGAGATTATTATTGAAGCCATAGAAAAAGCTGGTTACAAACCTGGTGTGGATGTTGGTATTGCTATGGATACAGCATCAAGTGAACTCTATGATGCCAAAACTGGTAACTATCACTTCCCAGGAGAAAGTAAAGTAAAAGGTTATGAAGTTATTCGTACCTCTGATGAATTGGTAGCCTTGTTCTCTGAACTGGTAGATAAATACCCAATTCTTTCCATTGAAGATGGTCTTGATGAAGAAGATTGGGAAGGTTGGAAAAAACTGACAGATGCGATTGGACACAAAGTCCAACTTGTTGGCGATGATCTTTTTGTTACCAATACCACAAGATTATCAAAAGGTATTCAGATGGGTGTAAGTAATTCTATACTCATTAAAGTTAACCAGATTGGTACGCTTACTGAAACCCTCGATGCTATTGCAATGGCCAATAAGGCAGGTTTTACAGCTGTTGTTTCTCATCGATCAGGTGAGACAGAAGATACGACCATTGCTGACCTAGTTGTAGCTATGAATGCAGGCCAGATCAAGACAGGCGCACCATGTCGATCTGACCGTGTAGCGAAGTACAATCAGTTACTACGTATTGAAGAAGAACTTGGAGATGTAGCTTACTATCCGGGACATGATGCATTTTAAAAGAAGCCACAAAATTTTATAAGATGACCCGAGTATGGGGTTACCGGTTCTATGACCGGTAACCTTTTAATTATTATACTCTTGCTAGCGTCAATGAATCTCAAAAAAGCATTGCAACAATTTGGGGTTTATGATAATATGTTAATGTTGACTAGGAGGTGTAATTATGGCAGCATTATTAGTTTTGGTTAAAGTATTGTATTTTGTGCTATGTATCGCATTGATTACCGTTGTATTGTTTCAAAAAGGTAAGACTGCAGGACTATCGGGTGCAATCGGTGGCGTTGGAGAATCATACTGGGGAAAAAATAAAGCGCGTACAATGGATGGTAAATTACAGAAAGCAACCGTTGCTTTGGCAGTAGGTTTTATTGTCTTCGCATT
>PGZS01000161.1 GCA_002841435.1 Firmicutes bacterium HGW-Firmicutes-3
AGCATGGATAAAAGATTCTTTAAAATGGTTAATGTCCATTTGCAAGGAACCTACAAAAAAGCAAATCTTATCCTCTTGATAACCTTCCGGTAGCCTTTTAACAAAGGACTGTATATACGCATCCAGCAATTCCTTATAACCTTGGATGGACTCGGTCAAGTCACTACTTAAAGACTTAAACAAGATGATATCATCGTTTCTTGCTACTGTTATAATGTCTTGATAGGAATGACCTTCTGCTTTTGTAAGTGCCTCTATTATTTTCCTAGGTTGATACTGGGCATCATATTTAATAAGTAAACATACCCTAAGGATATCTCTTTTGAGCTCTAAACCTTCTGCCATTTT
Organism: Firmicutes bacterium HGW-Firmicutes-3; assembly: GCA_002841435.1. Lineage (GTDB taxonomy): Bacteria > Bacillota > Clostridia > Lachnospirales > Vallitaleaceae > Petrocella. Next base: position 349 of record PGZS01000161.1, read on the forward strand.
CCCGGCCACAGCAAGATCTACCGTTTCATTAAACAGTAAATAATATAAAAACTGTTCTGCTTTATTTTTACGACGTCTTTCCCCTTCCATCTGAAGCTCATATTCAAGCATGGCCTCCATAGATGTCTTGACCAGACCGGCAAACGCCTTTACATTTTCGGGATTACCTGTTACACAGATGACCCCTACATGCTTATGCTTATAATCTATAAACATATTCACACCCGGTTTGGTGCCGAGATACTTTTGATTTTCATCCACCACACCGGTATCTAATGTACCGTTTAACATGCTCGAGGCAACCTCATGAAAGTCACCAATACGAGAAGCGTCTTTGCTGGCTATGATGATACCTTGATCGTTCATAATATTAATGTTGAACTCAAGGTTTTTGGCTGTTTTTTCTATAAATTTTTGTGCCAGTGCCGGTTCTAGGATGGACATAAAATATACCTTCTTTCAAAAACCACTCTAATGGCTTTATTGTATAGAGAATTTATTTTTTTGTCAAATCCAATTATTTGTCGGATGTTTCTTGTATTTTTATACTATATGAACTATATTAGTATAAAGAGGTGATAATTTGAAATACAATAATGAGCATGTTTTAGAATTGATCTTGGACAATACGAAGCACCTTTTGAATACAAAAGGGGTTAAAGGTTGGAGTATGGATCAGTTGGCTACGGCTTCTGGTCTTGCGAAGAATACACTCTATAAGATTATTGGCTCAAAAAAGGATGCTGTTCTGGGTGTTATCTATCGAGATATGGATGAAGTACAACTTCATATAAAAGAGCGCATGAAAACAGAAGCCGATACCATTTCAATTGAAGACCTATTTGACACTTTTCTTCTGACCTTTTCTAACTTACATGGTAAATACCTAACAGAAGTCTTATTGGAATTCCCGGGAAGTGGCCCCCGTATAGAAAAGCAGATTCTTGAGATGCGATGGCTTTTAGCAGAATTATTTGAACTGGTGAAAGAACGCAGTCGTCTAAGAGCAGATATTGATATTGAGTTACTTTTTAACTGTTTGCGCGGTATAAGTACGGAATTTATTCGTCTTGGCCATGCAGGGGAAAGTTTTGCAGAAAAAAGCAGAATTGCTTATGGTTATTTATTAAAAGGTATCTGTGAATAGGAGGATCCTTATGAAGTGGAAAAAAATCACAAAGGTGCTTATTGTTTTTGCCGTAATCGCCTCCATTATAGGTATTATTGTTGTACAAAGAAATCAAACCAAGTTACGGAAAATGGTAGAAGAAACTGAATCTATTATTCCTGTTACGGTTATGCCCATAGAAATAACCAAGTATGAAGAAGTTCTGTCTTATATTGGTGCTGTTCAAACAGATGGCGTACAATCTTTAAGCTTTAAAAGTCCCGGTAAGATCAAGACAATCTATGTAAAAGAAGGTGATGTAGTAGAAGCAGGTGATCCACTTGCTACACTAGATACAATAGATATAACATTTGAACTTGATGGGGCAAGGCTGGCTATGGAAGGTGCTTATGCCCAGTATCAATTAGAATTAAAGGGCGCTACCTCTCAGGAAGTTGAACAGGTACGACTAGCCCTGGAAAAAGCCAAAGAAGTATATGATTTTAAGTTAAATACTTCAAATGAAATGAAGCAGCTCTATGACGAAGGTATTATATCAAGGAAGGAATACGACTTGGTGGTTCTTGAGACTTCAATGGCACAAAAAGATTATGAAACGACGAATCAAGCTTATATGACGGTTATGGAAGGATCGGATCCGTCACTTTTGGATCTGTATTATAGCAATTATGAACAAGCCAAAACCCTATACGAACATAAACAGACATTAATAAGGGATGCATCCCTTATTGCGCCCATTAGCGGTACAATTGTGAGCCTGCCTTATGAAGTCAACACTTTGATTCCAGCCGGCCAACCGGTGGTACACATTCGAAAAGAAGGGGCTGTTGTTGCCATAGGTATTACTTCGCTAGATTATACCAAGATGGGTGTAGGCGATAACGTTCGTATTTATAAAGATGCTAAACTGATTGATGGTGTCATCTCTAGAAAATCCAACATACCTGATTCGGCCACACACCTCTACCAATTGGAAGTATCCATAGAAGAACAAAATCTTCTAATGGGTGAGATTGTTGAATGCGAGATTGTCGTAGGACAAAAAGAAGGTATATTAATCCCCATAGAAGCTGTAGTCGTGGATGGGGAGACATACGTCTATATTCAGGTAGCCCATGAGGCACGTCGTAAGACTATAATCATAGAAGAAATAATAGATGATAGGATTATGGTAACCGGCTTAGAAGTCGGTGATGCATTGATTCTTCAAAATATTAAGAAAATTAATGAAGGAACAAAGATTACCGTTATAAATGAGGTGAAGGACGATGATTAAATCCGTTATCATCAATCGAAAAATATTACTTCTGTTTATCATGCTTATTTTTCTGCTTGGAACATACAGCTATTATCATATGCCAAAGCAAGAGTCGCCAAACGTCACACCTTCTGTTGCTATTATTACAACAATCTATCCCGGTGCTTCTCAAGAAAATGTAGAGCGTCTTGTTACAAGTAAAATAGAAGATGAACTCAAAACTCTGGAAGGCTATAGTTTCACAATCTCTTACTCAAACAACAGTGTCTCTACCATCATCCTTCAAATTGAGTATGGTAGCGATATTGATACGATTTGGGCAACATTAGGCACAAAAATGCAGCAACTTCAATCTGATTTGCCTCCAGAATGTCATGATATTTTGATAAAAACCAATCTAGCAGAAACCACCGGCCTTATTATTGCTTTATCCGGAGCGGATTATACTTACGAGGAACTAGGTGAATATGGTGAAATGATCATGAAGCGTCTTGTAGACATTCAAGGTGTTACACGCTTTGAGCTCATGGGTGAGATAACACGTGAGGTACAAGTCACCGTCGATCATAACAGATTCAACCGCCTTGGTTTATCTTATCAGGACTTGTTAGAGCTTCTAAAGAGTCAAAATCTAGAGATACCTTCCGGCCTAATAGAAAACGCGTCCAGTAAAATCGCCTTAAACATAACCGGCTCCTTCGAATCATTGGATGAAATAGAAAACATTGTCATCGGCATGTCAGGTACTGATTACTCTGTGCTTCGCTTAAAAGATATTGCAACCGTAGCTATGGTTGAGCGTGATAACGAGGTTCGGTATAAGGATAATGGTCATAACGCTATTTTACTCAGTGGGTATTTTAAACAAGATGAGAATGTGTTGAATATCGGCAAGGATGTTCGAGCAACCATTGAAACCATAAAAAAAGACATGCCACAAGATCTTATCTTTAATGAAGTCATCTTCCAACCGGAAGATGTTGAGATTTCTCTAAATGAGTTTATGATGAATTTGCTTCAGGGCATTATTCTGGTTATTCTGGTTGTCTTTATTGGTATGGGCTTTAGAAATGCGATTATTGTGTCAACAGCCATCCCTCTTGCAATCGTTATGACTTTTATTGTTATGCCCCTAGTTGACACGCCCATTCATCAAGTATCCATTATTGCTTTAATAGTTGCCCTTGGTATGCTTGTAGATAATGCAATTGTTGTCAGTGATTCGATTCAGAATAAATTGGATGAAGGGATGGATAGACTGACCGCCTGTGAAACCGGTTCAAAAGAAGTCCTCGTACCGGTCTTCACTTCCACCTTAACGACCATCGCAACCCTTTCTCCTCTATTGTTTCTAAATTCTATTGTCGGCGATTATATCATCGGACTACCATTGGTGGTAATCATAGCTTTAATATCCTCCTTTGTTATTGCGGTATTTGTTACGCCGGTATTAGCCTATATGTTTTTTAAACCCAGTAAAAATAGAAAAGAACATGCACATTCAAGATTTGGCTATAAGATGTTAGATCGTATGATGCACCATAAAGTCTTAAGTGTTATAAGTGTCATCGCTATTATTGCCTTGCTTGGAAGCACTTTGTTCTTCTTGGAGGTCATTTTCTTTCCTAAAGCAGATAAGAATATTATGTACGTGGATATCGTCTCAGAAAAAATCATTGATCTGGAAACAACGGAAACAATTTCAGATCAAGTGGAGGCAATCTTAGCTCATGAGGAAGGGGTTATATCTTATACCACAGCTATTGGCGGTGGCATACCCAAATTCTTCACAGCCATGAACATCTATACCCAACTGCCTCAAAACGCTCAAATTATGTTTCGAGTGGATCTTAGTCAAACTTCCCATCCCAAAAACACAGCATACGCCGAGTACCTTCAAGCAAAAATCGATGAGAACCTATTGGGCGGTAAAGCCACCGTTAAAGAACTTGAAAATGCTTTCCCAAGTGAAGCACCTATTGCTCTACGCTTCACCGGAAGTGATTTTGATAGAATCAATGATACCGTTTCCGAAGTAAAATCTATACTAGAAAATATTGAAGGCACCAAAAATGTTCGAACCGACTATGATGGAAAAAAGCTTGAATATGAAATCAAGCTAAATCAAAATGAGCTCGCCTATTTAGGACTACTAAAATACGATGTTCTTAATGAAGTTAGTATTGCCCTGAGAGGACGAGAAGCATCCGCATATCGAAGTCTTGGAAAAGAATACGATATTCGCCTTAGAGGTAGTGGTAAGCAATTAGGTGATATAGAGAATCTAATGATTAAGTCCAGTATTAGCGGCAATAAATATTTATTAAAAGATATAGGGTCCATAACACTGGTGGAAAAACAACCCACTATAAAAAAATACAAGGGTGATTATACCATCTCTTTGTTTAGCGATATATATCTTGGCTATCAAAGGGCTGTCATTCTTGAAATCTTATACGCCAAGCTTTCTAACATAGATTTTAAGGATGTTTCTTATAGTTTTGATGGTGAGGCTGAACAGATTCAGGAGAACTTCGGAAGTGCAGGAAGTGCTGCAGTATTTGCCGTTTTTGCCATTTACTTAATTCTGTTGTTCCAGTTTAAAGACATGCGACAACCTTTTATCGTTCTGATTACTGTG
>PGZS01000004.1 GCA_002841435.1 Firmicutes bacterium HGW-Firmicutes-3
CAGATATTTTTTGAATAAATTTTTCAGCAGCAATTGGATTATCTTTTGAGATGTAGTCAAGTATCGCATATGTATCATTCATTGCAGATTCCTTGTAGACGACATTAAAGCTAAGTGACATTATACTTACCTCTAAGCTCTTTTATAAAATCATCATGTGAGATAGATGGTGAATCAGATGCATACTCGGCCTCTGCAACAGATAATTTTTGGTATAAGTCAAGCTTATCTTGAAGTGTTTCAAAGTACTCTATTGATGTAACAACAAGATCGCCTTTACCATTTTTAGTGATATAAACAGGTTCGGAATTTTGATGACATATTTCGGATATTTCATTAAAGTTGTTACGCAAATCTGAAATAGGATGAATTTTTGGCATTGTGTCACCTCACTTTCATTATTATGAGTATATTATATCATAATAATGATAAATGGGGTAGTCTTGGAAATAGTCAATTCTAAACAGCGTATAACAGCGAGTTGACGACATGGCCTTTTAATCGGACGGATGACACATCGTCAACTCACAGAATGTTAGCTGAAAGCACATGAAAGGCCGGGCCATCCGTGCGCGGATTATTAAGAAACTCAGGAGGAATACATGTGGCAGAGAAATTACAAATTAATGCAGATCGTTTTACAGGTTTTGCTGATGTATACGATAAAGCTAGACCAAAGTGTCCAGAAAAAGTTAAAAATATAATTTTGAAATATTTAGGACATAGTCCATCTATGGTTGTAGATATTGGGTGCGGTACTGGTCTTTCAACGTTTATATGGAGTGGTATTAGCAAAGAAGTAATTGGGATAGAGCCAAGTACAGATATGTTAAATATAGCAATACAAAATTCTGATGGAGTAGAAAATGTTAGGTTTGTTTCTGGATTTTCTGATAAAACAGGATTAGAAGATAATTCTATAGACATTGTCACTTGTTCACAATCATTTCATTGGATGAATCCAGAAACAACTTTAAATGAAGTTTCAAGGATATTAAAAGATAAAGGAATCTTTGCGATATACGATTGTGATTGGCCACCTGTCTTCAATTGGGAAGTAGAGAAAGAATATAATTGTCTTTTTGAAAAGGTGAAAGAGTTTGAGACAGTAAAGCCAGAACTCAAAAATAGTTTTAAAAGTTGGCCCAAGGATAAGCATTTACATAATATTATGAGTTGTGGAAAATTCCAATATGTAAGAGAAGTTGTTTTTTCAAATAGTGAAGAGTGTGATGCCCAAAGGTTCATTGCTATTGCATTAAGCCAAGGTGGTTTACAGTCTATCCTTAAAGCAGGAATTAGTGAATTTGAGCCTTACTTAAATAAGTTCAAGGAAAGAGTGAACTCTATCCTTGGAAATAAAAATATAACTATTGACTTTTGTTATAGGATGAGAATTGGTGTTAAATAGCGGTATTATTATAAGGGCAAGCCATGAAGATAGGCTCTGGAGTACGAGCTGAAGTATGCGTGCCCACAGCTTTCAGCCTAAGATAGGAGTTATCTAAGGCTGAAAGCCGTCGTGAGTGCCAGACGTTATGTGAAAGACTCTGTTTAGAAAGGTGAAATAATGAAAAAAAGAATTAAGAAGAGCTACAAAAGGAAAGATAGTTTTCTAGTAGATATGTGGGAGTTCATATTTAGGTTATTAGGATATGTATCCCTTTTCTTTATAGTCAAAAAAATCAAAAGAAATATTTCGCATAGATTTGTTGATTTTTGGGTTATTGGTAATTTTATGTTTGCAATAATATCATCTATATTGGTTTACTATATAAGCGATTATTACCTTTTACTTAAGATTACATTGTCAGTTTATGGATTTTTAAGAGTCTTTGAAGTTATAATATATCAAATTAATGTTGTGTTATTTGACCCATACAGATCGCAAAAATCTGGAGAAAAATATAGGGTGAAATCGATTAGAAGAATAATTTTGGCCCTTTTTCATAATTATATAGAGATAATGTTTTGGTTCGCGACAATTATGAGTACTATTGCTGTTATTTCTTCCGTTACGATTAATGCCACCTGGATAGAATATATTACTTCTACCATATTATGTGTAGCAATATTTGATAGGTCTGGAATTGAAAGCATTATTGAAGGGAATATGTCAATAATAACTCAACTTGTCTTTCTTGAGATTGTATCTGGACTGATTATGACTATTATATCAATAGCCAGATTTATTGGGATTTTACCGTCTGTTGATGAGATTGACGGATAGTTGACGTCCTTCACATAACACGACAATTCCCATCATGCCCACAATCTCTATCGCTTTGGGACACTGAATGGATGGGCAAGACTGGAACTGCGGGAACGTTATACGAAATTCTGGGGCATAGTTTTGAAGCGTAGTAGTATAAAATCATAAGGGGGTTATTAATATGTGGGAATCTGATAATCATGTAAGAATTGGCATAATTGGTGCACTAATTACGTTAGTACTTTTTATACCCTTAAGTTTTATTCTAAAATGGCCGTATACAATTATTTTAATTTTATTGTTGGCTTTACTAGTATTTTTTACAGCATATATTTTTGGAGGAGTAAAATCAAGTGTTAAATGGATTGTTTATACTTGCGCTATTTGTGGTTTTGCTTCATTAGCTCATTATATTAGTTGCTGGTTACAATTGAATAATTTAATTTCACCAGAAATTCAGAATTTGGTTTCTTATGCTTTATTAGCTACTTTTTCTTATTCTAGTTATAAATTAACTCTTAGGGTATTTAGAAAGTTTGAAGGCGCTTTGCAACTAGAGAATAACGAACATATTCTTACAGAACATGATTTAGTGGAACTCGAAAGAAAATATAAAAAAGGTGCTATCTATTTAATTGAACCCAAAATGTTTGATGTGGATTTTGTTTTCAAGATCATTATAAAAAACAATAATATATTTTATTGTAGGGTAGGTGGACAATTTTATGAAGTTGATGAGATTTCATTGAAATATTCATGTGAAGTTGACGAAAACGTACTTTTGAGTGATAAATCAAATTATAAAATACAGCTTAATTTAATTAGGAGTATTTCATTAAATAGAAAGAAAAGTAGGCATACTGGGGCTTTTCCTAACAACGGTATAGTATATATTTCCATTGATAATGAGAAAAAGGTAAAAAAATATATTATTCATCCAATAAATGAGTATGATGAAGTTAAAGAGTTTTTTGAAAAAATACAAAAAATCACGGTAGAAGAGAAAAAGGTTTTTGTTTAATTGTGTAGCTGCATTATCGTCCGAACTTCCTATAACAAAGCACTCAAGTCCGCTTTGGCTTGAGAAGATAGCCAAAGCACATTCCTTCACCAAACCAGGTCTGGTTAGGCTTAGGAGCGTTTTGAATGGGAAACGTTAGGTGATACAAGTTATTTTGTCTTTTGTGGAATTCTATGCTCAGCAAAGGGGGAGTGTTATGTGAGAAAAGAACATATTCTAATTTTGGTCTTAGTTATATTCAGTATTGTTCTCATGCTATTGATTTTTTATAAGTATGGAGAAGTAAACTCATTAAGTCAGGAATTAATGAAGGATAAAGCAGAATACTTAAATGAAATTGAAACAACTAAAAATGTCCTTAAAGTTGTAATGAACGACAAAATAATACTAAAGGATGAACAAAAAACACTTAAGGGCACTATTGATGCATTGGAGAAAGAAAAGGAAGTATTAAATAATATAATACAAGAATTAATTACAATTGATGCTGCGTCCATAGAATGGTTAAAATATAGTGGAATTAGTGACTATACTCAAATATCTGAAGATTTAAGATTACATCCTGAATTGATTCCTTATGATGGTGTATTAGGAGGAACAATGGCTTTTACCAATATATATGTTTTGAATGATAAATGGATTTATGCAAGGTTTGAAGATGGGCATATTCAAGGGTATGGTATATATGAATATACAGTTGATCAGTTTATGAATATCTCATGGAAAATTATAGATTCTGTTTTGGATGGGAATGAGAACTAGTTTTAGTATATAGCAACTTCCATAACTTACATCGCCTAACAGCATGTTGACAACACTCTATCTGCTAACCGAGTACGGGGTCGCATTAGCCGTTCGCAAAAGTGTAATAAATTTGTAGTTGTAAAAAAAATAAAAAAATACATTTAGAAAAGGAAAAGAAAAAATGAAAAGAATGACATGGAACCTAATAATTATAATGGTATTACTTAGTGGATGTGGTAATAATAGTACTAAAGAAACGGAAATTGGGCTATTAGACAATACAATTGCGCAAACTATAGAAACTACAGAAAATGTAACGAAGGAGAAAGAAGAAATGTCACCCCCTATAATAGAATTAATTGGAGCAGATACAGTTGAATTGGTTATTGGTGAACTATATAGTGACGAAGGAGTTAAAACAAGTAATAAAAAAGATGGGGAATTAAATGTATCTATAGAAGACAATATTAATTATCTTAAAAAAGGAGTCTATGAAATTACGTATACAGTCATAGATGAAGATGGTAATAGTTTGCAAAAGAAACGAGAAATTGTGATTAATCCGATTGTGATATTAACAGAAAATGAGATAACAACAATAATCGAAGAAATCGAACCGCCCTTTGAAAGTGCAGGACAAAATTTTGCATTAGCATTTAAATTAACAATTATGAATAATTCGATAGATACAATAGAAGTACCTCCAATGTTTATATTTGAAAACAAAGACATTGATGAACATGAATTTAATAGTAAAGTCATAACGCAGTTTCCAATTGATAAATTAAAAAGTGGAGAAACAACTACAGAGCTGTTAAAATTTGTTTATGAAGACAATCAAGATGATTTGATGAATTCGCAAAAAATAAAATTTAATTATTCATCAGATGGGACATACACTGAATTTCCATATGAAATCAATATAAGAATTGCTGACTTTGTAGGTGATGCAAGGTAGTTTCCGTTGGAGGCATCGTATAACACGACAATTTCCATCTTTTCCCACTATAATAAATGAGTTTGGGATGTTTGAAGACAGGCACGATGGAAACTGCGGTAACGTTATAAGACATGGCGGTATTCGGGGTCACACTTTAGGGTCTTCCTTATGAAAATTGACTTGTTAATTATTTTCTAATCCCTTATCACTATTTAATTTAGGAGATGATTTGTTATGAAAAAGAATGGAAAAACAATTATACGCTTATTCGCTGGGCTTATTCTTATTGTAGGTTTGTTTGTATATGGCAACAAAGCTGTTATATTTCAATGTGGTAACCCGATTCCATATATAGCAAAATTTTTTTCACTAGACAACGGCATCACATATGTAGATGTATTTGATGATAAAAGTGAGTATATTACTAAAGGAGATACTAGCGATGATCTTTTTCAATTTGTAGAAGATGAATATATGGAGTAATCTTTATAGAGCAAATGGGTAATGGATCTGTATTTGGGTCTGACACACAAATGGTAATGTTAACATCTTAGATATATTGGCGATACTATAAGGTATGGTCATTGACGATTAAGTAAATAAAAAGACGTCTCTACATCTTATAAAAAAGTACTCCTGATATTTCACAACCTAAGATAAGAGCTATCTAAGGTTGTGAAATATCAGGAGTACGTGAGACGTTATGTGAAATATATTACTATGTTTTTATAATTAACTAAAAGGGGAGATATATAATGAAATATTTTAAAAAGTTGGTAGGGAAAGAGATATATTTATCACCAATGAATCCGGATGATTATGAGATTTATTGTGAGTGGATTAATGATTTAACAACATGTATTCCATCTGGTGTAGCAACTAATAATTATACTTTATATCAAGAAAAGGATGCACTAAAAAAGATTTCTGAAGGTCAGGCATTTGCGATTGTAAATCTTAATAATGATGAAGTGATTGGTAATTGCTCACTACTGGATGTTAATAATATACACGGAACAGCTGAACTAGGTATTTTTATTGGTTCTGATCAAAACAGAAATAAGGGTTATGGGACAGAAGCCTCTAAACTTTTATTAAACTATGGATTTAAATTATTAAATCTTAATAATATTATGATACGTGTCTTTGGATTTAATCAAAGAGCACTTAAATCTTATTTAAACATTGGATTTAAAGAGTTCGGTAGAAGAAGAGAAGCGTTTCTAATTAATCAAAGCTATTACGATGAAGTATATATGCAATTACTTAGAAAAGATTTTAGAAGTGATTTGTTAGACAAGCAGATTAATGATATCATTAATTTATCATAGCTATACAAGGCATCCGTAATATACTTCACCTAACAGCATGTTGCCAACACTTTATCTGTTAACCGAGTCGGGGTCGCATTAGCCGTTCGCAAAGCTCACAGGCATGAGCCCGACCTGTAAGCAGATTGGCGTCGTCAACTCAAAGGACGTTGTGCGAAATAGTAAAGGAGCAAATAATATGAAAGATTCAAATAAAGACTTTTTAGACTCGTTGGATTTAATTGACCAAGAAATGGAAGAACATATTCCATATGTTCTTCAAGATTTATGGGAACTTGGAAGTATTCCTGAGTATATCTACTTGCTAATTGACAAAAATGTAGATAAAAAAGGAATAAATAAAATCATTGATTTTGGTTGCGGTAAAGGTGCTGTCTTGATTTATTTAGCAGTAAGACTGGATTTTCAAGGACTAGGAATTGATATTGTATCGGAATTTATCGAATCTGCAAATCAACATGCTATTGAAAATTCAGTTAATAATCAAATTGATTTTAAAACAGGCGACATCTTAAAATATATAGACAAAGAAGAAAAACATGATGTTGTAATTTACGGTTATGATTCAGGAATTCTTGGTGATGTAAATGAGACAATTCTACAATTGGGAAATCGTATACAAGATTCTGGCTATTTGATCTTGGAAATAGCCTTTACGGCAGATTCAAAAAATAGAATTGAGGGGTTACCAACAGAAAAAGAATTGATTGAACAACTTGATCAGAGTGGTTTAGATGTAATAGATAGAATATTATGGGACGTTGATAAGATTACTACAATTAATGAGCAGAACAACAAATTTATAAACAACAGGGTTCAAGAGTTAATGGTCAAATATCCAGCAAAAAAACAGATTTTCGAACAGTATATGGACAATCAGATAAAGGAATGTAAACTAATTGAACACGAGATGATTTGTTCAACTTGGATATTGAAAAAATAACTACTTCGCACAACTGAGAATTGATGACATGGACAGTAACAAGGCTGGATGTCCACGTCGTCAACTCACAGGACGTTATCTGCAATCAGTAAAGAAAGAATAGGTTTAAAATGAAGGAATACCAAAATGCATTAAAGATAATGAATGAGTTGTTCGCAAAAGATTGTCAGTTTTCTTTAGCAACATCAAAAGATAATGTGCCATCGATAAGAATTGTAGATACATTTTATGATGAAGGATCATTTTACATAGTGACACATGCAAAATCTCAAAAGGTAAAAGAAATAAATGACAATGAAAATGTTGCTTTGTGCAGCAAACTGTATAGCTTTAAAGGACTTGCAGAGAATATAGGCCATCCTCTGAAACTAGAAAATCAGAAGATAAGAGAAAAGTTGATACATGCATTTCAAACTTGGTATTTTCAACATAATGATGAGAATGATCAATCAATGTGTATCGTAAGGGTTTTACTTCAAAAGGGATTTTTCTATAGTCAAGGAATTGGCTATAAAGTGGATTTTCAAGCAGAAAGCGCGGAGGTATTTCCGTTCAATTTTGAACAAGTAGAACTACCTTAGTGTTACTAAAGGCGTATTAAAAGCAAGATAAACAAAACTGACTGCAGATAACAGAGCACTAGCAAAACATACTCTGTCACGTTATTTACATGAACTTTGCAAATCACGCGCCAAGCTACTAAGGCGGCACGCTTACATTGCTAGTGTTCGGAACGTTATCAGAAAGATGAGTCATTAGCCGCCCCGTCCATGGGCGGGTTTTAGCAAGTATATCTTGAGAGATTGAATTATTGCTTGATAAGTTGAACAAAGGATTATATAGAGAGGAGGATATCTATGAAAGTTCAAAAATGCATAAAAGAATCTTTTTCTGTTATAGGGAAAGAAGGTTCTACAAATGATGGAAACGGATTTATTCAAGAATTGTGGAATGATGCTAATTCTCATTTTAATGAAGTAGCTGAACTGGCAAAGAAAGCTGAAAATGGAAAATTAATTGGAATATGGGGTGTTATGTCCGATCTATCCCGGTCTTATATGCCTTGGGATGATAATTTTACGAAAGGGTATTATCTTGCAGGTGTTGAAGTTTCAGATGATGCCAGTGCTCCTCAGGGATGGGTGAAATGGACAATTCCATCGTATGAATATATTTATGTTAAAAATGATAGTCCGGATACATTTGAAAATGTAATTGAATATTTAAATAAAAACAAGATTGACCTTGTAGGAGCTGTTCACGATTTCAATTGTCCTGAAAGCAAAGAAGCTTATATGTTTTTTCCAGTTAAAAAATTGTAAAGTTAAGCGTATAGAAAGAATTGTTTACAAACTAATAGAGTTTAAGTTCAAAGTTAGTAGCAGTCATAAGTTTGGTTTGGGGCGCCACCGTTCATGACGGCTAGGCTTTGTAGGGCCTCATCCATCTGATAACAACGCGTCTTCGTAATGGGCTCGGGGGTCATTTTCATGATGTATTCCTCATAAGCTCATCATGAAGAAGGGCTTGCCCACAGCCGGAACCCTAACCAGAGTCGGTAGCTGCATTAGTCGATCTTAAGGTTCCCCGACATGAACAGTCACCTGTAATGGTTCCGGCCGTCGCAGACGCCAACGTTAGATGACATATTATCTTTCGGATATAAAAGAGAGGTGACTTTAATTGGATGATGTAGTTACCAGTTTGGCAGAACATTTGAATAAGGAAAATATTATATGGGGTATAGGTGGTTCATACTTATTAAAGGAATATGGTATCGTTGATGAAGTTCATGACTTGGATATCATTGTTTCTGAGGAGGATGTGAAGAAGACCATCGAGATTCTTAATTCTATAGCTGAGAGGAAGACGATACCTGTTAAGAATGAATATAGAACGAAGAACTTCCATATATATTCCTACAGAGGTGTGAGTATTGATGTAATGTCTACTTTTCGAATTGAGCATACTAATGGTGTTTATGAGTTCTTGTTAGATGATCAGTCGATTGTCTTAAAGCAGCTGAAACAGGGAGTAATTATACCCTTTACAAGTTTAGAAGATTGGCTCATTGCATATAAATTGATGAAAGGACGAGAAGAAAAAGTCGAGCTGATAGAGAATTATTTTAGAACAGAAGGTTTGAATCACAAAGAACTTCTTGAAAGAACAATTAACCAAGAATTGCCTGAAGAGATTAAAGAGTATATTAGGAACATACTTAAGAAAAATTGAAGTTTGCTAAAACTGTCAAGCTAATACGGCATCTAGCAGCGAGTTACCGATACGTGACAGTTAACGCTATTTTATTAAGTATTAGAAAGATATTACAATCGTATACGTTTTACCGTATACATAAGGTGTTATGGTAGGAGACGAAGAATCACATCACATCGAGTTGACGATTTGGACAATAACAAGGATGGATGCCACACATCGCCAATTCACTGGACGTTAGCTGACATTGTTCAACTGGGTTTTGAATCGTACAGTATTATAAGTAAGTGTTAGCATTAAGGAAATAAAATTATGTATGGGAGATTTGAAATTGAAAATTAAATGTAGGTATGTAGTGGTTATGGAAGATGGGGAAATTATACCACCAGGAATATTGTCTGGGAAACTTTATAGTATTGAATTGTCAACAGGTAATATATTGGAAGATTTAGGAAAAGGGATTGATCCAAGGTTTAATCTTGAACCATATCCAGAGCATCAAATTAAGTCTGAAGGACCAGCAGGTATTCGTTGCAAAAAGGCATAGTTTATGAGGCTTATAATAATGATGGTCAATTATTACTGAATTTCACACCTTTTTGTGGGAATAAGTCTAATGACTTGGAGTATGGATCCGGTGGAAGATGGCTCTACGGTTATGCAGATGACAGCAATATAAATCACTTAAAGAACTACTTGTTTTCAGGAAGGAGACGACTCATTCAAGCGAGTAGAGATTTAGATTTCTTGGGCATAGACGGTGGAGATTATGTTCGTGTTTATGATTACTCCGATGCAACTATCACTTTACAGAATTGGGATGGAGATGTGCTAATGATATTCCAGTTATGCAAGGCAATAACAACTTATTTTCGCCACTAGGCAAATATACGGTAGAACAATCCGCAATTACCTTGCTTAGGCTATCAGAGGTTAAATAGTGTATTATTGTCTAATGATTGTATAACAGAAATGAGCCACAACTTCCGCTGGAAACATCAACTCACAGGACGTTATGTGACAATGCATGCTAGTAATAAAAACGTAAGGGTACAGTATTGTACAACCATGAAATTATTAAAAAATATAAGGGGTGTTACCTTGAGGAAGAAGATTTATGTTTTATCATGTTTGGTATTAGCAATGATTAGTATTGTTGGATGTAAAGAAACTCATATACAATCTGAACAGGCAGATGTTGAGGTATTAGAAGTTGGAACCACAACTGAAGTAACTACAAAAGAGAGCCAAGAATCTGAATATTCATGGAATGATGATATTAATGAATATGCTATTTATGTGAATGATATTTATTATCCACTTGATAATCACTATATTTTTGAGACAGTATTAGAGGATGCTGAGGTTCAAGAATTTTCTGGGGAGTTTCCATACCCGAGTGGAAAAATACACTTTGGAAATGGACTAAAAATCTCAACTTTCAATGTTAATGATGAAAGAGGTCAAGGAGAAACCATTTATAATATTTTGGCAACCAAGGATGCTAAAACACCAAGAGGTGTGGGTATAGGGGATACTCTATCTGATTTGCAAGAATCTTATAGTGAGCTAAAATATGAAGCAAATTGGGTTCGGGATGAAGAAAATCCAATGTTTAATAGAGTATATATCTATACAACTGAAGGAAGCAGTAAGTATATTGCATTTTTCCTATATGAAAAAGAAATTGTTATGATAGCAGTTGAAGAAGGATTTGATTATATACCTGGTATAGATATAGAAAATAGTAATATTCTTGGGATTCAAGGTGTTCTTCGAGAAGTAGATAATATCTCTTCCAAAGGGATGAATATACATTATTTTTATACAGATAGTGATGGAGAAGAAATAACACTTATAAATATATATGCTCGCTCTACTTACGAAGTAGATATTGATGATGATGGAATTATAGAGTTAATGGTTTATTTGAATAATGAGGAAGATTGGCAATCAATAGGAATCTATGATGTGGTGAATGGAGAAATTTCTTATATTGATGTCAATAAAAAAATGGGGTGCAAATGGTCAAGGGGAGAAGAGAATTGTGCGAACATAAAACCCGAGTATAAAAAATGCATAGAAATAGGCTTTGAAAGAGATGACGATACTTATAGATCTGGGCTCTATAGGGTGGTAGATAATGAACTATTTTATATTTGCCCTTTTTCCGATGATGTGTTGATGTAAGGAGTATATCTATCATGCCCACGATGGCTATACCTAAATTAGAGGATGTTGATGGATGGATCAGTTAACAAGGATCAAATAGAAAGGATTTCTAAAGACATAATAACAGATAAAAAATTCATTAACGAGGAGCTATTGGCACATATAAAAATGAATCAATTAAGTTTTAGTATACGAGATTTATCACCTTAATCGCCTTATCTATATATAAGAGTTGAATATATGATGAAAGATGGCAATACAAAGGTTTATTCATATAAGATAAGACAATGTAATGTTTATAGTATTTGGGATGATTTGATAAAAGATGGGTGGCTTTAGATAAAAGATATTTAATA
The DNA here is from genome assembly GCA_002841435.1 of Firmicutes bacterium HGW-Firmicutes-3. GTDB lineage: Bacteria > Bacillota > Clostridia > Lachnospirales > Vallitaleaceae > Petrocella. The sequence goes on from PGZS01000004.1 coordinate 11,937, forward strand.
TGGGTATATCTCAATATAGATAAGGAAAGTAAAACGGTCCGATATCTCATAACACGCCAATTTCCATCATGCCGAGGATTGTTATCGATTAGGATATAGATTGGATGGGCACGACGGAAACTGCGAGGACGTTAGGCGACTATGACCTTTGTAATGGTTTGAAAATATATAATAATAGAAAAAACTACGGAAGTGAGGTGAGTAATTTGAAAGTGAATGCTAGAATTTTTTATATACTAGTAACTATGCTGATTTTAGTAAGCTGTACTGGAAAGAAAGAAGATATTATTTTTAGGCAGATTTACACGGATAAGTATATTGACAATACGAAGATTGATATAGATGCTAAAATAATTGAGATTAGCAAATATTTAAAGAGCTATGAATTCCAAGGTGATATTGAAAAAAATCTTACTATTAATATTATCGATGGATATGATGAACTTACAAAATTAGGTATTGAGTTAGTTAGTGTTAAATTAGATTACGCATGGTTGGATGGATTTGTAGTTTACAGAAATAATGAATTAATAGGTTTGTTATACGGTATGAACGAGCAAGGCGTGTATATGACTGACTTGAATAATGACGGTAATATGGAAATTATATACCAATCAGAATTTGGATCAGGTATTAGTAGAACAATTATTAATTTACTTGATTTAGGAACTAATAAAGTATATAGTGCACAATATTATAATAATAATGATGGAATAATATTTGATGTAACACCTATAGGGGTAGCAGTATATTCATATTATTACGAATTTGAAAGAAGATCTGAGGAACCAATAGGTTATTTAAAGTTGACAGAAGAAGGATTAGTAATAGATGGTGTTGACGCACCAAATTTACAGTTAATGAATGACTAAAACTGACGGACGTAACATCGTCTATTAACTCACAGGACGTTATATACAATCCCTACAGAATATAACTGGAGTCAACCAATTTATTGAAAGTCGAACATTATACATAAATTTCATAGGTTATGATATACCACTAAGCAAAATTGAAGGGGAATATTATTATGAGATAGAGGTTGATTCAAGTGGTTACGATAAAGTAGTTTATAATGGATTGGACAAAGAAGATGATAAGGTACTTTATAGTGCCAGATAAAGACATTGATGATTAATTAACCAATTGAAATAGAAAAGTTTGAATCATCGGGACTGCATATAACACAGCTTTAGCAACATATGATTGAGGGATGAGAATAGGGTTTTGGAGTCGCCAACCCTAAAACGTTATATACTAGATTCTAGCGAGGAGTATTTATTCGTTCGCCGTCCTTGGCTCACTAGTAAATGACAGATTAAATTAAAAATAATGAAGAGTAGGAGTGAAAATGAGTATTCAATCTTATATAATAAAAAAAATTCTTAGAAGAGTTGTACCAAAAGATGAAGATTTTAGCTTGAGAAGAAAGAAAACGGATGAATTAGCTGGGAAGAATTCGTTGGCTAAGAATGTTAGTATTAAAGAGGTTCAGTTAGGCAGTGTAACGTGTGAGTGGGCCTATATAGAAAATGCACCATTAGATAAAGCTATTATATATTTACATGGGGGAGGATTTTGTATTGGATCCATAAATACATACAGACATTTTACTAGTAGATTAGCTAAGGCGACTGGTATTAGAGTATTATATGTGGAATACAGTTTAGCTCCAGAGCATCCTTTTCCTAGAGCATTAGAAGATGTAATTGCAGTATATCAAAGCCTTTTATCACAAGGAATATCTTCGGAAAACATAATTTTCATGGGAGATTCTGCTGGAGCAGGACTATGTTTATCTACAACGTTAGCCTTAAGAGACAGGGGAGAATCATTACCAACAGCCTTAATACTTTACTCACCCTGGACTGATCTTACCTTAACATCTAAAAGTTTAAAAACCAATGAAAAAAAAGATCCTTTAGTATTTGTAAATGACCAAAAAAAGCTGGTGAGGGCTTATATAAAAGAAAAAGATGTAAGAAATCCATTGGTTTCTCCTAGGTTTGGAAATTTTAATAGATTCCCTCCAATGCTTATACATACAGGTACTGATGAGATATTACTTGACGACTCATTAAATCTAGTAGAAAAGGCAAAAAAAGCTGGTGTAGAAGTAACCTTAAAATTATGGAAGGGAATGTTTCATGTTTTTTCAATTTTTCCTGACCACACACCAGAAGGTAAAAAATCGCTTAAGGAAGTTGTCACATTTATTCATAGTAAATGGGGATTGAATAATACCAGCAATTTATCTAAAGAACAACAAAAACAATTTAAATTGTGAAAATGGACAAAAAAGATATAAAAAGAAGTTTGGTTTAAGCAAGTACTAGATTTATGCTCCGCAGTCTTTGGTTCCACAGCTAGAATCCATCGTCAACTCACAGGACGTTAGCTACCATTGCACATTTTTGAGAAATAAAAAGGTTGATTTTTTGGAGGATTGAAATGAATAAAGAAATCATAACAAAAGCAGGAGAAATTATAGAAAAGAATACTGGGGAACTAACTTTTTGCGTGCTGGCATTAATAGACCTGGATGGTTATCCAACAGTGTCAACAATATCTGCATCAAAAGCCGAAGGTATCTACTGGATTACTTTCTGTACTGGTCTTGGAGGAACGAGAACCAATAGAATTAACAAGTGCAACCGTGCAAGTGTATGTTTTAATGCTATGGATTATAATATAACACTTGTGGGTACAATTGAAATATTAACAGACATGGATGTAAAAAGAGAAATGTGGTATGAGGGACTTAAAAATCATTTTAGTGGACCGGAAGATTCTAATTACTGTGTTTTACGTTTTAAAACAGAACGCTATAATCTTTTGATTGATTGGAAAGAGGCAAAGGGAACTATAGATTGATTGAAGTGTGACTAGGTAGGTCAATGAGCAACAGCAGCTAACACGTCAATTTCCATCAAGCCCGCGCTGGAGATCGCATTGGGAAGTTGAGTGGATTGACACGACGGGAACGTTAGATGACAGTTCAATAAATAATAGCGACATGAGTCGCTTGTATAGGAGAGTGAATTACAAATGGAAGATAGAAAAGCTTTATGGAATTCTAAACAAGGATTACTAAGGAACATAATTTAAAACCTGATAAATTTGACCAAGCGATTCATCCATTTATTGAACAGCACTCCATGTTGCATTCATCAGAACTGTCACAGGAGTAAAAAAACGAACAATCGCTTATGGCATGTGGCATTCAACTAGAATTGAAGATATATCAATAAATACTTTGGTCTCTGACGAAACTCAAGTCCTATATAATGATAATTGGTTAGAAAAAGTCAATTCAAGAACTATAGATACATGAAATGCATTAAAAGAAACAGAAATTCGTGAATTAAGCCATCTTCTAACAATGTATTGCCATATTTTGCAAGCCTAAGGAACGTCGTTGTAAGAATTGCAGACTGCGGCAATACGAGGACGTTATATGAAATTGTTCCAATTGTTTTAGGGTAAGTTCTCTGGTGTTTTCATAGTTAGAATTGGAGGGGGAAAAATGGATGCTCATATACGGGAAATATTAAAAAAGAATCAAATAAATGAATCATTTGTCAAATTAACTACCCATGGTATTGCAAATGAGATATACGCAACGCCGAATTTTATTTTAAGGATTCCTACAGATCATCCAGAAGCAAATTCTGACGCTTATACTGAATCTGTAGCAGCTCCATTGGCTAAGTTAAATGGAATAAAAACGCCAAAATTAATTTGTTTTGATGACTCTTTTAGTATAATAAATAAAACATATTCTATTTGGGAAAGAGTTCATGGATTAACTCTTGGTGAAATTGATAATTATTTACAATATTCTAACACATGGCGAGAAATAGGCTTTGAGATTGGAAAATTACATATTAATATTAAAAACTGTGATGATCCTAATGGATGGCTTGATAATCCTGAGACTTTTAGAGAATATACAAAGGAAACAATGATTAAAAGTTTATCTAACAGTGACCTAAATTCAACATATATATTAGGATTTATAGAAAAAAAGTATACTAATGATATCTATTCATATAAAAAATGTTTTGTTCATGGGGATACTAATGAGTTCAATTTTCTATGTAATGAAAATGACCAATTATTATCAGTAATTGATTGGGGTGACGCAGGTTGGGGAGATCCAGCAATTGATTTTTATATGATACCAATAGAAGTTATTGATAATGTGTTAGATGGATATTCTGAAATAGCAGGAATAAATATTGACTATAGATTTATATATCGTATTATTTTTGACAAAATATGGGCAGCGATTGAACAAAATCAAGATATAAGAGGATTAGAAAAAAACGTAATAGAATTGGAAAGAAACTATGTCAAACATATTTCCAAAACCAATTTGTGAATTACCAATTGCTGATATACCATTAAAAGGAATAGAAGCCTATTTATCCTAAGGCGAAGATTATCAGATTATTTTTATGCAATTTAACGAGGACTTAGATTTGATAGAACATAGCCATGAAAGCCAATGGGGTATCGTACTTGAAGGAACTATAGAACTTATAATTGATGGGATGAAATATATATTTAAGAAAGGTGATAGATATTTTATTCCTAAGGATGTAAAGCATTCAGGAAAGATATATGCTGGGTATGCAGATATGACAATTTCCCATAAAATCTAAACATTGAAAAATGGTTTTCTGTTATCAAGCGAAAGCAAATAACTTAAAACTTTAAACGGGAGGTCAGTATGAAAACAATACCTAAAATACTTGTAATTGGAGCATCAGGTGTACTTGGTAAGCTTATTTGCCGGGAAACTTTAAGGGTATTTAATAATAATGTAAATCTCCTAGTTGGAGACTATAGAAGAGATAGGGGGAGAGCATTAGCATTAATGCTCGGTCCAAAAGCCGAGTACCAATATATTGATGCTTCAAACAGTAATAGTATCAAAGTAGCATTAAAGGATGTTTCATGTGTAATTATCTCTATGAATCAGAATGAGCCTTTAATACAAACACAGTGCATTGAAGCGAAGATACATTGTATAGACGTGACAGCTTCTTCTGAGTTGTTGGATAAAGTCAAACCTCTTAACAAAAAAGCTATAGCAAGCAATATTGCACTGGTTATGTTTTCAGGGTTTTTCCCTGGGTTGTCAGGAATACTGATTAAAGATACATCATCGGATTTTGAACGTACTGATGAAGTTAATATTGGGTTACTGTCAAGTGTGAATGCTCAGGCTGGTTATTCCGGTTTTATTCAAATGCTGGAAGTCTGCCATAAACCCGTTGTTCTGAAACATAAGAATCAAGAAAAAACCTTTCCTGGGTTTTACCAGAAAACATATATGCATTTTTCTGAACCTTTCGGAAGAAAACATGTAAGACTGGTTAACTATAGTGAACGTGCGGTATTGGCTCAGTATTTGAACATCCCGATATTGAACTATTGGATTGGTTTGGAAAAAGAAGCATTGACGATGGCACTAGGTATACTGAAAAAAATAAGAGTAACAGCATTATGCCTGAAAAATAGAATATTGGGCAAGTTTTTTACGAAAGTGCTGTTTAAACATAATCCAGATAAGCCAGAAACAACAGCATTATCAATCAGTGTTCACGGAACTCAATGCGGCATATCAAAAACAAGAATACTTACACTTAAAGCATATTCAGATTATGGAGTAACAGCTGCATTTAATGCAGCATTATGCTGGTATCTGGTATACCAGATGAGTTCAAAGAGTTTGGGAGTTCGTTTTCCTTTTGAAATAGTAACTTTATCAGAAATTCTATCAATAATGGCAACTGAAGGGGTTACTATTGATGATAAATGGATATGAATTATCATCAAAAAATAATCAATTGATTGTTTTAAAACTGTTTAAACCGGATTTATTACTTCCATTTGGTATTAATAGTGTGATCATGGTTATAAATAATAAATGATCCAAAGCATAAATGATTTTATAACAAAGACTTCTTATGGCTGGATATGTTTTGTGGTATGCTTTTTAAGTGGTTTCATAATGATGTTAAGAGCACAGAAAAAGTATAATGGTGGATTATTCTAACATAAATAACTGCCCATAATTGCTGTTATTTTATATGTAGGATTTATGAGGATGCTATGAATAAGGAGAGATTTAATGAGAAAGAAACTTCATTTGAATGAAAAAGTTTACAAAGAAATAATAAGCTGGATTAAAACAATTGGTTTAACACTCGTTATTGTTTTAGTCATTAATAAAGGTATCATAGTAAATGCATATATTCCAACGTCGTCGATGGAAGAAACAATTATGACAGGCGACAGGGTGATTGCTGCTAGATTAGCCTACATAACAAGTGAACCGGAAAGAGGTGATATTGTTGTTTTTAAGAACCCAGATGACAAATCAATACTATATGTTAAAAGAATCATTGGTTTGCCAGGCGAAGAAGTAATAATTAAAGATGAGAATATATATATTAATGGGGTACTATTAGAAGAAGAGTATATATTAGAGGCGATTAGGGGAGAGTTTGGTCCTTATACTGTACCGAATAGTAAATACTTTATGCTTGGAGATAATAGAAATGGCAGTAAGGACTCAAGGGTATGGAATAATACTTATTTAGAGAAAGAAGATATAATTGGGAAAGTGATTTTTAGGTATTTTCCGAATTTGAAAAATTACAACTAGTGGTTATAGTGTTTGGTATAGTTTAGTGAATATATTTATGGCTCTGGGATATTACCGCACAAAACAGCAGCTAATACGACAATTTCCTTCATGCTTGATGTGTATCGTTTTTGAAAGTTGAACGTTTTTATATGACGAAAACTAAGGGAACGTTATATGACAGTGCACACAGCCTAAGTGCAAGCACCCGGTATCATGAAATTGAAGAGGAAAAAGGTGGTTTTGGTACCTTAAGGCTCTACGACAGGAAGCTGTAACATTTGTTGAAATGACCAGTAATTGGAGGATTTATGAAAAAATTACTTCTGTATTGTTTAATATTAAGTTTAAGTACATTTAGCGGATGTAGCAAGGATAAAGATGGTTCTGACACAGAGACATTACAGATTCATGAGAATCAAGTACTGATTCAAGATTTGCAATCTGAGATTAAGGAAAAAGATGCTTTGATTAATAGGCTTAATAATGAACTAGATGAAGAGATTGATGAGCAGTTATCGAATGGAGAAAATATGTATGAGGGTAGTATGTGTCAGTATGATCATGAGCAGTTAATAGAGTCATTTCTTAATGGAAGATATATTATCTTGCTCTATAGACAAATATATAAGGATTCGGTTTTGAACAATATTGTATTGCCCGAACTGATAAAGAAAGGTGATGTTGTAGCTGGATTGACAGTTGTTGACCAATGGAGCAATTATCATGGTGGTGAATATTCAATTCTATTTGAAGGAGAATTTTCAATTACCGGTACGTTAATATATAATGCGATGGAAGACGCGTACTTTATAAAAACTAAAGAACTAGATAGAGTGCCATATGTGTCTAGAGCCTCTTCACCTGGTGAAACAATCTTTTTTATGATTGATGATAATGGCTTATTGTCTGATGTTAATGACGGAGAAATAATAGAGGCTACGTTTTATAATCTAACACTCGCTAGAACATACGGTAAACCGATAACTGATACAGCAATACTTAAGGACTATAGCCTTAGAAGTAACTAACTTTCGTCACATCAGCTAGTAGTGTAAGGAGACATGCTGATTATTCAATGGAAACTCATAATCACTATGGTTTACATCAGGAATACCCAAGCTTGAAAGATGGAAAAAATAGCAGCATTAATTTATAGTAAAATTATAAATCGTTAGGGTTACCTTTTTATGAATGAGAGAGAGGTCAGTGGGGATGTATGGAAAATTATTAAATATGAGTTATTATATCGGCTTTATACCAGTATACTGGTTAGTTGATGCTATTTTACATAAAAAACGAAAGAAGAGTCATCATTATTTACAAGCATTAGCTATAAATTTCCTCTTGTTCAGTAGTTTTCTAATCTTTCTAATTTGCTTCGGCATCCACACGTTTATCATCTATTTTCATCGTAATCTTGCATTAACCATACCAATAGAGCTTTCTTTCTACATATGGGGTTGTTTATTACTTATATGTTTAATTATTTGGCTAGAAGGTATTGTTAGTGCAATAATTGGACGTGCTCCTAGAATATCATTATTTTCAAGTTTGACGCGTACAAGGTTTTTAACAGTAATAACAGCATTGCATCATCTCTTCGTTATATTGATCATTATTGTAGCTATTCACTCATCTTCTATAGCTCAAACAGAGGTAGAAGAAGCAGAGATATTTCTATTATATGATGATATGGGGTATATACCAAGGTGGGTATTTACTCTTGGGTTTTATTGTGATTCAATTGTCGCGGTTAACCGTTGGGGTGATCATAGTGTTGCCATCGTACCCTTAAATAAAAATACAATAGACTATGCACTGGAGAAAGGACGTTTTATATTTGTTTCATCTCATGGCGTAAATGGGTATATATTACTTCAAGACAACATTTTCTATGGACCTGAAGATATTGAAAATAGTATAAGTACAAGGCTTCAGTATGTTTATTTGTCGGGCTGTGATACAGGATTAAAACAAGAAGAATGGGAGAATGCACTTAGCCCCGCATATGTTAAGACATTTGATCGTTTATCTACAACGTTAGAACATTTTTATTGGTTGATTATTAAAGGGCCTAAAGTTATTGATTCTCTAAATTAGGTTATTATTGAAACATAGGGATAGTATTTGCTAATTTCGGTACGCTACATATATTAAGCCAATAGGTTATCTTCCTTAGTATCTTAAGGGTGGGACGATAAATTTTTTTAAGTGATTGGTTAAAATAAAAGTTTATAGTATAATTAAACGATTAAGGCGTCAAACCTATACAGTTATGACACTAATCATATTTAATTGGGTAAAAGGTATTTTCTTTAGTTGTAGGTTTTATTCAGAGTATCTGAATGTCTTACTTCTGTTAATGAATCTGTTGGATATGTGGCAATTGTTATTATATCTAAGCTTAGCATCTCCGAAAACGTGGAGTTGAAGTATGAGGTTATAAAATATAAATAAAATATGATAGAGTATTGAGAGGGTAAGGTATTTAATATATGAGCATTAGTGAAAAGTTACAAAGCCTACTGGTACAACAAAAAGAAATAACAAGAAGTTATGAGGAAATGTTGTCCCAAATATCATATGATCAGATGATTAATGAAAATGAGCTTTTAAAGGGTAAAGTAAAGACCTATGAAAAAAGTTTGGAAGATCTGAGAATACAGAATAGAAAACTTGAAGACGAAAGACTAAAACTAAAGAGAGCCTATAACCAACAAATAATAGATGAAAGAAATAATTTGTTATATAATTCAAAAAACAAGACGCAACTGTATTTTCAAGATAAAGCGGGAATAAATAGTAACAAGTTAAGCAGATTAGAGAATTATGCAAAAGAAAATATAGATAAACTAAGTGGTTTAGTTAACCGTGAGATTGAAGAAGATAAGCAAGTATTTGAAGAAGATATCAATAGAATGTATGAAAAATTGGACCAATGCATTAAGGATAGAAGGCATCAGCTTTCCCAAAGAGAACAGAGTATAAATGAGTATATAAATAATAATCATTCAGAAATGGCAGAAGAAGAAATCTCTGAGGAGCTTCTCAAGAAAAAGGAAAAGCATAATGATATTGAAATAAAAATAGGTCTTAATCTACTGAATAAAATTGGAATTATTATCATTCTTATTGGTGTGATTACAGCCGTGAGATATACCTATGCAACTTGGTTTAACGACTATGTAAAAGGGATTTCTGTTTATCTATTGGGCTTTATCTTCATAGTTGGGGGTGAAGTTTTTTCTAAGAAAGACAAAAGAATTTTTTCCTTGGGATTAAGTGGTGGCGGGATAGGCGTGTTGTATATTGCTACCTTTATTAGTTATTTTACCTATAACATCATCAGTCTAGTACCGAGTATGTTTTTGGCGGTTATTATTACGGTAGCAGCATTAATACTATCTTTAAGATATGAATCGAAAACCATTTGTGGCTTATCCTTATTAGGTGGGTACTTACCCTTTTTTAGTTATTTTCTGACCTCAGGGTTAGAAGGAAATGCAGTTTTTGTATCTATGATGTATCTCCTATTATTGAATATATTTGTATTGGTCATATCTTTTAAAAAAAGATGGATTTTTATTAATTATCTAAGTTTTGTGCTAAATATACCATCAGTCATATTACTAATAAATTTATCGCAAAATGATACAATAAGTATTGCCTATACACTTATAATATTTTTGTTATATGTAGCAATATCTTTGGCATACCCATTAATTCATGGTACAAGGTTGACGATTATTGACGTCATATTGCTTGGATTAAACACGATTATAAAGTCAGTTATCTTATTCGAGCTATTTAATGAAGACTATAGAGGACTAGTGGCCTTCATATTTGTTATTACATATTTTGGTTTGGCAGAAATAGTAAAAAGAAAAACCAGTGGGGAAAAGAAAACGCAGGCACTATTCTATGTCACGGCACTAACCTTTGCAGTACTGATGATTCCCTTCCAGTTTGGTATTAAGTGGTATTCTCTTGGTTGGCTTATTGAAGGTGTGGTCCTTATCTATGTGGCTAGAAAAATAAAAGATAGAGGTTTTGAATTAGCAGGATGGATTATTTGGGGGTTAAGCTTTTTTGCTTTTGGAATAGACACAGTGTTATTCAATGAGTATTACTATGATTTAAAATATACAATTAATACACTTGCAATGATTTTTATTTTGAGTATGTATATTAAAGATTTTGATCAAGTTGCCTTTCGTCATTCTTTAAAGGGCGTTGCATTAATTTTATTTAAGTATGTTGTTTTAATCTATACTTGGTTATTTTTGATTTATCAAGCTTTTAATGGAATAGACTTCATTAGACAGAATGAGGCATTCTTTTATATGGTTGTTTTTGGATTACTTACGATGTTGTATGGGTATGGGATATCCAAAATTAAATTACTCGGCGATAAAGGGATTAAAATTTTCGTTACAGTCTTATACCTTATTGGTGATTTAATAGCGTTTAGTATTATATTCTATCCTTTATCAGGTAGTGTTGGGACTACGTTGCTGGGGGTGGCGATTATTATTTTATATAATGTACTTGTGGTATTTAATATAAGGGATTTATTGATGAAACTCATTAAAGAAAATAAGTTGGGTTATCAGATATATCCTCCTTTGTTAGGGCTGTACATTCTTGCTTCATCAGTCGGCTTTATCTCATCTCAATTAGATCTTGGAAGATTAAACCTATTAACAAGCATATGTATTATACTATTGGCATTAATCTATCTCATAGTGGGATTTCGCAAGAACTTTTTACACCTCAGACGATTTGGGCTTGGTTTAGCACTTTTTGCACTTACAAAACTATTTATTTTTGATTTATCCTATCTTGATTTGCTTGGAAAAATTATTGCATATTTTAGTTTTGGTTTAATCCTAATAATTATGTCTTTTGTATACCAAAAGATTAAAAATCAACTAGAGGGGTGAGCAAAGTATGAAGAATAGTAGGATATGGTTCATCTTAATTTGTACCGGATTGATGTCTATAGGGGTACATGCAATGGAAGAAGAAACGTGGCTCTATAGCAAACCAATTAAGACGGAGAAGATGGAAGGGTATAAAGAATTCTATATCGACGAAGAGTTATATAAATACAGTAATGATGACTTAGGTGATATAAGAATTATAAATGATAAAGACGAAAAGGTACCATATTATATAGTTGAAGAAGAAATGGTTTATAATAATGTGCGTTTCGAATACAATCTAGAGCTATTAAACGCCTTTCGAAAAGGTAATGATAGGTACTTTGATTACAAAGTAGAAAATAAGGAAAACAATAAAGATGTTATAGGCAATGAGTTAGCTATTGATTTAAATATAAGCGATTATATGAAGAATGTAACTATTTATGGTAGCTATGATAACCTGACATGGGAATATATTAAAAGTGATTTGATATATGAAGTACCCAATCAGGTGAAAGGTTTTATATATCTAGAAGATGGACTAAAGTATAACTATTATAGAATTGTATTCATTAATGATGTGGAAAAAGATGTTATAGAAAGTGCAAAATTAGTTTATAACAATGGTTATGCAATGGATGAAAAGTACAGTTTGTCAAAACGCGTATCTTTTGATATAAATACAAAAGATCAAAAAACAACGGTGCATATTGACAATGAAGATCGGTTAAAGATTAAAAGGATGAGCATCATTGCTTCTGATTTATATAATAGGCGTTATGTTCTTTCGGTTAAAAATAAAGAAGAACAATATATGCAGATTGAAGAGGGGGAGATTTATCAGATTAAGTTAGAGAATTTTGAAGCAATGAATAACACAATTAATATTAGTGATACAACAAAAGCTGAAGAATTAATTCTTGTTATTGATAATAAAGATGATAAAGCCATCGAAATAAAAGAAATCCAGATTGATTACTATGTTGATAAGATTGTATTTGAGGGAAATGAAACCAGTAAGTCATATTATGTTCTTTTTGGAAATAAGTTAGCAAAAAAGCCTAGTTATGATATAAAAAGCTATAGTGGGTATATTGAGCAATCGGAAAAGAAGGAGGAAGTAACATTAGGGAAGCTTGTTGTGATGAAGGAAAATGGTAGTGTAAAATCAGAAGTTATAAATACTAAGTTGGTTTTTAATATTGTAATTGTAGTAATCTCTTTGGGACTTGTGGCTATTATAATAAGAAAGATGAGATCAGAAGGATAGTAAAAGTGATGCTTGTTAAAGAAAATAGTCCACCGATGGATTATTTTGGTTCGGAATATTCAAATATATTCGGCCCATCTAAAATTCCTAAATATATAATTATGAATTCCCATAATATTTATAAATGAGTTTCTCTTTTATCACGAATAGTATAAGTATAAACTCTAATAAGGAGACTATTCGAACATACCCTACGAGAATATCATACTCTAGTTTGAGGTGGTGTTGATTGTCAAAGAAAGTTGATTCAGAGGCGGAAATAGTTCCATACCAAATCAAAAGAGAATTTGTGTTTGTCGCGGTTTTAACTAAACATGAAATGATTTTTGAAGAAATTCTTAGGGAATAAAAGAGACATAGCGCTGTGGATCGTAACTTTCAATTCCTAAAATCTCCACAGTTCATCAACTCATACTACCAAACTCAACAAAGCGCAATGAGGCTATAGGCAATTTGTTGCTTATTCTAAGAGTCATTCTTAGTGCGACATAACATGTGGTACGCCGTGAATTTGTAAAAGAAAAAGAGATTATTATTCCTCTTGGTAAAGTAAAATAGTAAGGCTTCATTGATTGGAATTTGTCTTATTTTGTATTCCGTAACTACAGTATCAATCCTATTAAGTGGTTAGAGGTAAAGAGGATTTACAAAGCTCTGGGCTCCTAACGTAAAAAAGTGCTAGAGTGTTTAGAAATAGCTGAACCTATTTACATTCAAGACGGTATTTTTTGATGTGTATTTAATTATTGCAAAGGTTTATCATATTCAGCGGTATATGCAATATAAACATTTATAAAATTTTGCGCCAAGCAGAATGACAAAAGCAACATGTATTGAGCTATCTAAAAAAGTAAGAGTAGTAAGGAATTAAACAACTGAACAAAAAGTTAGCTCTCCCAGTTAATACGAATTTTAGATAAACCATATTTTGAGTGAGAGGTATAATAATGACAGAAACTTATGATGAATACATGGATCGCTGTTGTAAATCATTAGCGAATTTTGGGTGGACATTCCCTAAAAACTTTAGCCCAGCTGAAATAAGTGATTTGACAATTAGATCCAAGAATCGGTATCAAGTTGATGAATATTTTTTGGATTATTATTCGAAAGATTTAAATTTTGAACGAATACTACATATCGTGTATTCTTCAAGTTTTTTGAATAAACAGTATGAAGTGTTTGAACAATGTATAAAGACTTATAAAAGTGGGTTGTATCTTGTAACTGTCCCTGCATTGTTGATGGTACTTGAAGGTGTTATCGCCTCAAAAGGTGAAGATAAATGCTTTATGATGTTAGAAGCTGTGCAAAGAAATATTGACAGTTCAGACTCAAACACATATAAAAAGGATATGTGGCGTTCGTTTTATTATTTCATAAAGTTACTATACGAAACAAAACCATTTAATCACGACCGACCCAATTTTATCAATCGACATTGGATAATGCATGGCAGAGATTTTACCAATTGCAAACAGGCGGATTGCTTGAGATTATTCCAGGCCTTATACACTTTAGTATCTGCTGGTGTTGACATGGAAGTTACACAAAGAAAGCATCAGCTGTAATACTTTAATAACCGATATGGTAGCTATGTTGGCGATACACAAATGTTGCTAGGCGCTGCTCAAGAAGGTGTATTTTTTGTTATAAAGAGTTAATACTATTTATAATACTTACATGTTTCTTTTGACTTCTTGTTACGATGTCAGGCTGTAAATACATAAAGAATGGAGAAAAAAATATGGAGTATGAACCGAAATAAGTTCTAATAGATTCAAAATTCATAAAAAACGACTCATTCCAGATTATTGAATTTACTTTGTGGGAGTGTTAGTATTTATGACGGAAGAAGCAAGTACTTATTAGATTTATCAAAATATACCATTGAGCAGAAGTACGTATTTGCAATACAGTGGTATATAACTGAAGTCAATAATAGAGGTCATCCACAATACAGAATAACCAGTTGAAGAGAAACTGCTGCAACACATAAACGAACATGAAGATATGTTTTTCTTTAATGGAACTTTTGACATTCCAAAGTAGTGGCACCTCTCAAGACCTATCTAAAGGTGTCAGGGTGAATAGGGTTGATTCAAGATGGTCTCCTAAAACCGGTAACTAAGAACAAACTCATTCTAGGAACCAGAGTGCTAAAATATTGTAGCATAATTGTATTGCAATTTTTAATTTAAGGAGTGTATAGATTAAATGAATAATCGTGTTTTATTTCTGTTCGTTATTGTGATGACTTTTCTCTTAAGTGGCTGTGATTCAGAAAGACTTCTTAGCAGTTATCTATATGGAGATGATGATTTTGTGTCAGAAGTTGTAAAATTAGTTGAACTGGAAAAGTTTGATGAAGCTCTTATTAAGATTGATCCAAAATTAAAGTCGGGTCGATTTGCTATAGCCGACATGAATAATATTGCGGTATCTTTTATTGATAAAGACCAATCTGAAGATGCCATCAATATTTTGCAAATAATTGAGACCAAGTTTCCTGGAGATGAAGCAGTTGCTAATAATTTGTCTTGGGGTTACAACGAGTTGAGGCTATATAAAATAGCTAATTACTACGCTGACCTGACTTTGAGTAAGGAGCCCAATGATCCGATAGAATTTGTAAACAAAGCTGCAGCCTTAAATGGCCTTGACAAGGATGAGGAGAGTCTAGAGTTTTATCAAAAAGCATACGCAATTAATCCAAAGGAGCAGTTTGCGATATCAGGTATTATGGTTTTGTCTTATAATCTTGGAGATTATGATGAAACGATTAGGGCGTTTAATGAGTATGAATTGTTATATCCTGAGGATTCGAAAAATTATCTCTTTTATCTAACCGATGCATATGTAAAGCAAATAAAATTTGATGAAGCTATTGAAGTCTATAATTATCATTACAGCAAAGAACCTTCTGACACAAATTACCTGTATAGTATTGGCAATATCTATATGTCAGAAATGAAAGACTATGAAAATGCACTATCTTACTTTCAACTAATTTCTGAGTTGGAACCTGAAGATTCGTGGGCTCATTTCAATATGGCTGTATGTTTAGCAGGAATTAACAGTGACGAGGAAGCCTGTAAATCTTTAAAAAGAGCAATTGAACTAGATGAGTATGTCTTGTATGAAATCTCCTACTATATTGAGCTGGTCCGCTTAAAAGATTCACCATACTATAAAGAAATATTCTAGCTCTTTCGAATTCTTCTGGTAGCACATGCTTTAGACTCTTTATATTTATCGACTATACCAATACCTCTTTACCCAGAGTACTGTCTATTGATGAGTTTAAAGGTAATGCGGGACACAAATATCAAGGTATTCTTACGGATCCGGTCAATAAAAAGGTCTTAGATATTTTACCTGGTTGCGAACATCATATCCTTTCTGACTACTTCAGACGCTTTAAGAACCGTGATAAAGTAGCTTATTTTGTTATGGATATGTGGTAGCCTTACCTCGATATTGCTGAAACCTATTTTAAGAATGCAACAATCGTCATAGACAAGTATCATTGGATTAGACAGATAATACGGGCCTTTGATCGGGTTAGAAAACAAAAACAGAAAAAGTTTTACAAGACCAGAAGGAAATACTTCAAAAGAAGTCGACATCTCCTATTAAAAGGACGTCGATTTTTAACAGATGAGCAAGTCAACCAAGTAAGCGTCATGCTTAATACATCCTCAAGGCTTAGGACAGCTTGACTTTTAAAAGAAAAGTTCTATGACTTTGTGGATGCTCCAGATAAGAATACAGCATTAAAACGTCTTAAGGAATGGTATATTTTTGTAGCAACACAGAATGAACCTGAGTTTATAACATGTATGAATACCATCATTAACTGGCAAGAGTATGTTCTTAATTCCTTCACTTGTCCCTATACGAACGGCTATACAGAGGGCGTTAACAACAAGAGTAAGGTTTTTAAAAGAAATGCATATGGTATGCGTAATTTCAACAGGTTTAAAAATCGTATACTCCATATGATGAGCTAAGGAAAGCGAATAATGCCATGTAAGCCCACACCGACCATGAAGTTCCTGGAAGCAGTGTGTGACTAGGCTCATAAGAAAGTAACCTCATGCATCATGTCAGTCTTCAAGGCATGATGCTAAAATGAAAACTTTCTTATGAAATTTGAAAGACAGCAGGAGCTGTCCGCCGACTTTTGGTGCAGGACGCACCAACTGGAGGCCGTAGTCATATACACTGTGGAAGGGTTTTCATGGGACCCACCATTAAAACTCAATTTATTCTATCCCCAGCTTGTACTAGAGAGTAAAAAGAAATCTAACTTCATCTAAAAAAAGTCCCTAAGCATTTTTCACTTAGAGACTTGGTTGATTCATTTAACATAGAATAACCCCAACATTTGACAAAGAACCAGTATTTTTTAATTTTAAAAACGTATAGTGAGTTTAATAAAATATGCGTTCAAACAAAAAAAGCAACCTCTAATTAAGTTGTTTTTTTGTTTGTAAGAAAATTCTACTATTTTCATGATTGATTAAAGTGTCAAAACTATATGGTCTTGACACTTTAACCATTATTTAATAATTAAGCTTCTTTGCCATCACGCCAAGCTTCGAATTTTTTTATGGTTAGATCTAAAGTCTCTTTGCTGAGTGAAGGGAGTTCGCCACCCCATATGGCTTCTGCTTCTTTATAGCCGGCTTTTACAGCATCTAGTAGCATATCTGCTTTGCCTGGATCACCACCGGATAGAGCTTTAGCAAATTCAAGGAAACGATCTGAAGTGGCTTTAGCGCCCCAATAGCCATCCTCTGCTACATCAACCTTAGCTTTATCAATAGCTTCTGGTGTGATTTCTATTCCAAGTTCAAGGGCAAGATCATCTTCAGTAGACTCACCGTTAATAAGTCTTTGCAAATAGCCTCTAAGTCCACCAAGTTGCTTGAGTGCTCCGCCTTTTACAGTGTCTCTAAAAAGGTCGATCAGTCTTTGATCTGTTTCTTCCTTCATGGCACGTACTTTGTCCATATCCGGTTTATAGCTGGCTTTAGCCGGTGTCTCGTTGGATTTATAGTCAGCCGCTTTAGTATCAGGCTTCTCTTGTAATTTCGCTTTTTCATCGACGGATCCGTTTGATTTGTTTTTCTTATTTAATTCATTTAGGTTTGTGTTATTTTGTGGGTTATTGATATTTCCGATTGTATTCATGAGTCTTCCTCCTTGAAATATGATACCTATCCGTAGGTTTAATAGTCATCTCCTAGAGTATATCGGCATAAAAGCATTAAGAGTTAATGGTTTTATGGTTGATTATATGGCCAAATCAAATTTGAATAAATTATGAATAATCTATTAGAAGTTTATTATAAAACCTTCATTATATAGACTTATGTAGGTAGGTGTGATAAGTTAATACTACAACGAATATGAAAATAAAACAATAAGACAATGGATATAGATAGAATTTGGAGTTGATGAATATGAAATGTTCAATGTGCCGTGTAAACACAGCAATTGTATTTGTAACAAAAATGGAAAACGGTATAGCAAAGCGTGAAGGGCTCTGCATTCCTTGTGCTCAAAAACAAGGGCTTGCACCACTTGATGCAATACTTCAACAAACGGGTATGTCACAAGAAGAATTTGATAATATTAGTGAGCAGATGACGGATATATTTGAAGATGTTGATATGGACCAGCTAACGGAAAGCTTTACAAAACCGGATGAGCATGGAAAAAACCATATATCTAATTTATTTAATTCGGCTTTTGCTAAGAATAATAAAGACGAGGATATGACTTTTAAACAAGCGGAGAAAGAAACCCAAGACGGATCGGTTAAAACCAAGGTCAAAAAAGCGAATTCTCCAAAAAGAAAAAATCTTGATGCTTATGGCATTAATCTGAATGAGAAAGCGCTTAATCATGAAGTGGATCGAATCATTGGTCGTCATAGAGAAATCGATAGGGTTATTCAAATACTCAACCGTAGAACCAAAACAACCCAGTGCTTATTGGTGAACCGGGTGTGGGTAAGACAGCTATAGCTGAAGGATTAGCGGTTAGAATCGTGGAGGGGCAAGTGCCAACGAAACTATTGAATGTTGAGGTCTATCTATTGGATCTGACATCTGTTGTTGCAGGTACACAGTTTAGAGGTCAATTTGAGACGCGTATGAAAGCGATTTTAAAAGAAGCAACCTCAGAAGGCAATATAATATTGGTTATTGATGAGGTCCACAGTATAGTGGGAGCAGGTGAAGCAGAAGGTGGCACTATGAATGCAGCCAACATATTAAAACCGGCTCTAGCTAAAGGCGAGGTCCAGATTGTTGGTGCAACGACTCTTGAGGAGTATCGCAAACATATTGAAAAGGATTCTGCCCTTGAAAGACGTTTTCAACCGGTTATAGTAGATGAACCTTCCATTGAAGACTCTATTGAAATCATAAAAGGTATTAAAGATTATTATGAAGATTACCATAAGGTTCATATATCCGACGAAGTTATTGTCAAGGCGGTCATGATGTCAGAACGTTATATCAGTGATCGATTCTTGCCGGATAAAGCAATTGATGTCATTGATGAAGCCGGTTCAAGAGCAAATCTTCTAAATGAAGGTCTAGTAGAACTAGAAGCATTAAAAAATGAGTTGCAAAAAATTGTGATTGATAAAGAAGATGCGGCTGCCAATGATGATTATGAGAAGGCTGCAGATTGTAAAGTTGAAGAGCTCAGGCTTAATGATAAGATTGCTAAGATTGAAAAAGAGTGTAAAAATGTTGCCATAACTGAGGAAGATATTGCCTATGTCATAGAAGCATGGACAAAAATTCCGGTAAAATCTATTGCAGAAGATGAAGCTTATAAACTGATTAATCTTGAGGAACGTCTACATAGAAGAATTATCGGTCAAGAGGAAGCGGTTAAAAAACTCTCAAGAGCAACTAGAAGAAGCCGATCAGGATTCAGTCGAAGGAAAAAACCTTCATCCTTTGTTTTTGTCGGTCCGACAGGTGTTGGTAAGACAGAATTATCTAAGGCTTTAGCGAGTGAATTGTTTGGCAATGAAGAAGCATTAATTCGCTTTGATATGTCTGAGTTTATGGAAAAACATACAGTATCAAAATTAATAGGTGCTCCTCCAGGCTACATAGGTTATGATCAGGCAGGTCAATTGACAGAAAAAGTACGTCGACGCCCATACTCTGTGTTATTACTGGATGAGATTGAAAAAGCTCACTCAGATGTTTTTAATCTATTGCTACAGATACTTGAAGACGGACGCTTGACGGATGGTCAGGGACGAACGGTTAACTTTGAGAATACGGTGATTATTATGACGTCTAATGCAGGAACAAGCCATAAAAATAATGGTATTGGTTTTGGTAACGGGACGTATGCATCTTTAGAGCAAACAACAAAAGATGCTTTAAAAGATGTGTTTAAGCCGGAATTTCTAAACAGAATTGATGAAACCATTGTTTTTACCGAACTGAGTAAAAATGAGCTGAAAGATATTATTGAACTGATGCTAAAAGATGTATTAAATACTGCAAAAGACAAACATATAATCCTTAAGGTGGAAGATGAGGTTAAAGCATTCATCCTTGAAAAAGGCTATGACCCCAAATATGGTGCAAGACCATTAAGGAGAGCTATTCAGCAGTATATTGAAGATGAGTTGGCTGAATGTTATATTAAAGGTATTATAAAAGAAGGTGACCATATTGAAATGTATATGGAAGAGGATGGACCAAGGGTAAAGGTTCAAGACCGATACTAGTAGACTTCATCCCACAAATTTTTATCGAGGCTTTATAATTCAATAGAATTAATATATACTCAAAGAAGGATCAATATCTCTCAATACGTGGGAATTGTTCCTTCTTTGATGTCTTATAGGAAAATGTTTAGAAAAACCAGGAAAAATATGTTAATCAAATATTAAATATTACATTTTTTATTGACATAATGCACAAAAGCATATACATTAATAATAGTGTTAATATCAGGTGAAGATGTTTTTACCAAAGAAATAGATATTAATAATGGGAGGCTAGGATGTTTGGAGACATTATTTATGTTGAGAGAAAGCCCATTATTTTGGGGTCAACTAAGGTACGTGAAAATGAAGACTCTAAATGGATTGATAAGCTAATTTTTAGAACCATGAGTTATCGACATTTTGGTGTTGAGGTTGAGAACAATTGTGTTATTCACTTTCATGCCAATAGCTTTCATATGAGAAAACATGCTGAAATCAAAAAGGTATCCATGGATACTTTCTTATTAGGTGGAGAAAAAGTAGTATTACACCATATAAAAGATAGTTATACAAGAGAATTAATCGTATCTAGGGCTTACAGTGCATTAGGAAAAAGAGAAGAATGCTACAGCATTAATAAGAATAATTGCGAACACTTTGTATATTGGTGCGCAACAGGTAATCCTTATTCGACTCAGACTTATTTTATTAATAAAGGTCAGGATGTATGGATGCTTAGGAAAAAAGTGGTACCATTCACCGTAAGAACTAAAAATAGAACCTTAAGACTGAGTATGGATATTTATAAAAGAATTCTAAGAAGAGCGTAAGTCCTAAAAAGAGTTGTTACATATGTAATAACTCTTTTTTTAATGGCTCTTTGTCAAACCTGCTAAAGAAAGGCAATAGTAGATTTAAAATCTTGGGGCTATCCATATGTTTAATATATTAGGGAAAGTACCACTTATTTCACATAGATATATATATTGATAGAACTTATCATTTACAAAATTGGTACCTATGATATACTGTTAATAAAGATTTGACTTTTATATAAACAAATTTGGCATCAACGTATTAGATACAGATGTCAAGAAAGTGACGTATTAACCATAACAAACAGAATAGACATAATCAAAATGTGTATACAAGGAGGATAAATATGAAAATCGGATTAATAGGACTTGGAAAAATGGGTTATAACTTAGCCCTTAATATGCGAGACAAAGGCTTAGATATAGGTGTAAACAACCGTAGCAAGGAGCCGATGGAACGAATAAAAAATGAAGGCATCAAAACTTTTGAAGATGTTGAAGGCTTGATAGATGCTTTGGAGTCACCTAAGGTAGTTTGGATTATGGTTACAGCAGGGCCTGCAACTGAGGCCATTATTGAGCAGGTTACACCGTTGTTGTCACCTGGCGATATCATTGTCGACGGTGGTAATTCAAGGTTCACAGATACCCTTAGAAGAGGTGATGCTCTAAAAGAAAAGGGTATATACTTTGTAGATGCCGGTACGTCAGGTGGAACAGATGGGGCCAGATACGGCGCTTGTATGATGGTTGGTGGTGACGAGAAGGCTATTGCAATTCTAGAGCCGTATTTTAAGGTCCTTAATGTAGAAGAAGGTTACTTGCACTGTGGTAAACGAGGATCAGGGCATTATGTGAAGATGGTACATAATGGGATTGAGTATGGCATGATGCAGGCTGTTGGTGAAGGACTTGAGATTATTAGAAGGTCTGAATTTGACGTAGACTTTGAAAAAGTAGCAAATGTATGGAATCATGGATCTATTATTGCCGGGTATCTCATGCAAATGACGAAACAAGCTTTTGAAAACAATGGTATGTTAGAAGATGTCATTCCACGTATTGATGCCTTAGGAGAAGGGCAGTGGACAGTTGAGGAAGCAATAAGACTTGGTGTTTCTGCACCGGTTATTACTCAATCATTGTTTATTAGAAATGCATCCAAAGATGATGGCAAATTTTCAGATCGTGTGGTTGCAGCACTTAGAAATGAATTTGGTGGTCACGCATTACATAAAAGGTAGGTGAGTATATGGATAATCAAAATGTATTATTTACTATTTTTGGTGGGACAGGTGATTTGACCTATTATAAGCTTATACCTGCTTTTTACCAATTATTTCTAGGTGGTCGTTTAATAAATGATATGACCATCATTGTTCTTGGAAGAAAAGATAAAGATACAACTACGTATAGAGAAGAAGTTAGAGAAATTCTTATGAAGAAGATTTCTAATTTTAATGAAAATGTATTTGTAGCCTTTAGTGCTAAGCTTCATTACTACAATATGAATTTTGAAAAACCGGAGGCATATGAAGGACTAGGTACCTTTATGAACAGTAAAAACTGCCCCAATCGCGTTTTTTATTTGGCGACTGCGCCTACGTTTTTCCCTTTTATATCTGAACAACTTAGGGATAATAAGCTTCTAGATATCAAAGGTTATTCAAGAGCTGTTTTTGAAAAACCATTTGGATATGATCTTGAGTCAGCAGAAAAAATCAACGCAACCATATCAGATATCTTTGGAGAAGATAATATATTTAGAATTGACCATTATCTTGGAAAAGAGATGATTCAAAATATCAATACCGTTCGATTCTCAAATCAAATTTTTAGTTCGGTTTGGAATAAGGATTCTATTGATAACATTCAGATTACGGTTAAAGAAAAAGATGGGGTAAAAGACAGAGGTGGTTATTATGACCACGCTGGGGCACTAAGAGATATGGTGCAGAACCACTTATTACAGATTTTAGCTCTAGTAGCGATGGAACCACCAAAGAGTCTTAACAATCACAATATTAAGGAAGAAAAAGTCAAAGTTCTTCAGAACTTGAGTATTCAAACAGAGCTTGAAAGTCATACCAATCTTATATTCGGTCAGTATGAAGGCTATAGAGAGGAAGTTAAAGTCGATCCGAATTCCATTACTGAAACTTTTGTGGCTATGAAATGCTTTGTAAAAAGTCCAAGATGGGAAGGTGTTCCTTTTTATTTAAGGACCGGAAAAGGACTTGATGATAGTGAGGCGAAGATTGTTATTGAGTTTAGAGTTGATGGATCAAGCACACCCCTTAATGCTAATGAAATACCCAATTTACTGGTTATAAAAATACAGCCGGATGAAGGTGTTTATCTGCGAATAAACACAAAGGAACCACGAAGTGAAAGCAATTTAATGTCAGTCAACCTAAGTTATTGTCAGTCCTGTGATATTTATTACAAGTCGCCTGATGCCTATGAAAGGTTGTTACTAGATATATTAAATGGCGATACGGCTATGTTTACAGGATGGGAAGAAGTAAAAAGTGCATGGGAACTGATTTCAGAAGTTATAAAAAAATGCCCTGATAAATCACAATTCTTGGATACTTATCCGAAGGGTTCAGATGGACCTACTTCAGCCCATAATATGATTAAAATGGATGGTAGACATTGGTGGCGACTACGTGACCTGAGTAACGATTCTGAGTAACGATTTTGATTAAGATTGGAGATAATATGAAGATATATGATGTATCCATGACCATTGAACCGGATATTATGGTTTATAAGAATTATGAAAGCAAAAAACCGGTCTTTAGCAATGCTTCAAATTTTGACACAGGAAGCCACTATGAAACAGATTTAAAAATGAACCTTCATACAGGAACACATATTGATGCACCCCTGCATATGATTAGAGACGGGCATACTATGGAACACTTTAATCTGAGTCGTTTTATGACAAAGGTCAGGGTTCTTGATTTGACCCATGTATTTGGCATGATAACAATGATAGACTTGAAAGAAAAGGAAGTGCAAAAAGGTGAGTTTCTTCTTTTTAAGACAAAAAATTCGTATGAGGAACACTTTAACAATCAATTTATATCCTTGTCTGAAGAAGGTGCAACCTATTTAGCTGAACTTGGTATCCTTGGCGTAGGAACAGATGGATTGGGCATTGAACGAGATCAACCTGAGCACGGGACCCATAAAAGACTTTTTGATGCGGATATAATGATTATTGAGGGTCTTAGACTAAAGGATGTTGAAGAAGGTATCTATGATATGATAGCCTTGCCTCTTAAGATTGCAGATGTGGAGGCATCTCCTGCTAGAGTGGTACTAATGAAGTAAAAGAGGGCTTTAATTCTAAAATATATAGAGCATCAGGTTTGCAATTATTTTTGCGAGTCTGATGTTTTCTTATTTCAATTTATTCGTAATGGTAACCAACGTTACTGATTGATAAGATTACTAGGTATATAATCATGGTTAAAGGGTCAAAACTAAGTTTCACTAAATTCACATATTGTATGTGAAAGTTCAACTATATCGTTTTGACGCCATAACCATATACATTCTATAACAAAGAAAGAAGGCGATGATTATGAATGCTTATTTTGATATAAAAGATACAGTTTATAATATAACCCATAAATATGAAGAAGCTATAGCACTCTTGGTGGCTGTCGGTATCGATCAGATGAAAGATGTTGCTCAAAGAGAAACCATCGGAAAAACCATTAGCCTTGAAATGGTATTACAACTTAAAGAAATAGATGTTCAAACCTTTGAAGAACGATTAATTGAAGCTATAGAAGAAAATGGCAAAAGTGTTGATCAAGGTCTACGTATTAAAGAGAAAAAGGAAAATCCTAAGATAAAAGTTGAAGGCGTTTTACCTTGCCCGGTAAAAATACCTTTGTTAGAGGGATTTGAAAACTGGCTTCTAACACAAGAGAATCAATGGGTTAAGGATCTGGATTATAACTTTAAAGCAGCGTCAATGGGCGTTGACTGGCTTAAGGAAGCTTTAGTAGCATCCACTTCGGCTGACACCCTATCTGACTTGTTTATTTCTGCTGGATTTGACCTGTTTTTTGATCGCCAATTGATTGGTAAATATAGAACTCAAAAAGCTTTTATGGATTATTCGCCTATTAAAACCTACAATCAAGACTTTAATCATGAAGGGCTAAAGTTAAAAGATCCGGCTGGACATTATGCTATGTTGGGTGTTGTGCCGGCTATTTTTTTGGTTAATACATCTGAATTGGGCGTAAGAAAAGCACCGACTTCATGGAAAGAATTGTTAGAGCCTGAATATGAAAATTCAGTCTCCTTACCAATAGGAGATTTTGATCTTTTCAATGCTATATTGCTAAATATATATAAGAACTATGGTGAAACAGGTATTCAAAAGCTGGGTAAATCATTATTAAAGAGCATGCATCCATCAGAAATGGTGAAATCTCATAATAAAAAATCCAATCGACCGGCTATTACCATTATGCCCTATTTTTTTACTAAGATGACAAAGACAGGTGGGCCTATGGAAGCGGTATGGCCAAAGGATGGTGCCATAATCAGTCCGATTTTTATGTTATCAAAGACGAGTAAACAAAAAGAGCTTCAACCGATTATCGATTTCTTTACATCCAAAGAGGTAGGAGAAATCCTATCCCATCAGGGTAGATTTCCAAGTGTACATCCTGAAGTAGACAATAGGGTTCCAAAAACAAACCCATATATGTGGTTGGGTTGGGACTTCATCAATGACAATGACATCGGTCAACTCATTAAAAAACTGGAGCAACTTTTTGTTGACAGCAGTGGTAGGAGGCAAATATGAATCTAGTAACCATATCAGGACCACCATCATCAGGTAAGACATCAATCATACTAAAAACAATTCAAGCGGTTCAAAATCGGGGTCTAAAAGTAGGTGTTGTTAAGTTTGATTGTCTTTATACAGATGATGATCAACTGTATGAAAAAGCAGGCGTGCCTGTTAAAAAAGGACTATCAGGCGCTTTATGCCCGGACCATTTTTTTGTCAGTAATATTGAAGAAGTTGTACAATGGGGCAGAGGACAAGCATTAGATTTGCTGATCACTGAAAGTGCAGGTCTATGTAATCGATGCTCCCCATATATCAAAGAAATTCAGGCGATTTGTGTTATTGATAACTTAAGTGGTATTAACACACCGAAAAAGATTGGACCCATGTTAAAATCAGCAGATATTGTTGTGATTACAAAAGGTGATATCGTATCCCAAGCTGAACGTGAAGTATTTGCTTCAAAAGTTAGCTCAGTAAATCCCCAAGCCATTGTTATGCACATCAATGGACTAACCGGGCAAGGTGCTTATGAGCTGAGTACGCTATTATATGACGAAAAAGAAGATGTGCTCACAGTCAAAGGTAAAGAATTGAAGTTTTCAATGCCTTCAGCGTTATGTTCTTATTGTTTAGGAGAAACACGTATTGGTGATGATTATCAATTAGGTAATGTAAGGAAAATGGAATTGGGTGAAAAAAATGATAGATGATAAAATACTTAGAAACATGACTTTAGATGATCTTTTTCTTCGTTATCCTTATGTAGCCACATATTTTGATAATAATAAACTGGATATTGAAGGATTTGGTACAATGACCTTCGAAGATTACTTGAGACAGTTTGATGAAGATTATGTTGAAACATGGGCAATGGATAAAGACAAGATAGAGAAAGACCTTTTGGCGTACATTCTTCAAATGCTTAGTTTTTTAGGATTAAAAGAAGAACAATCTGTTGGGTCTATCACCATTTTACCCGGACAGGATAAAGCCGGTCAAAAAGAAGAGTTTGAAGCCATCACAATAAGATGTGGTGACATTGTTTCAATTGTCGGACCAACAGGTTCCGGAAAAAGTAGATTGCTTGCAGATATTGAATGGACAGCCAATTATGATACACCCACGAAGAGAGGTATTTTAATTAACAATGAGATAGCAGATACCAAATGGCGGTTTTCTTCTAGCAATAAATTGGTAGCACAATTGTCACAGAATATGAATTTTGTCATGGACTTAACAGTTGAGGAATTTCTTGAACTACACGCAAAAAGTCGTATGGTAGAAAATGTGGATCAGGTCATTAATACCATATTAGAATCGGCCAATCAGTTAGCAGGAGAACAATTTTTGAGAACGACGCCAGTAACGGCACTAAGCGGTGGACAGTCTAGAGCCTTAATGATAGCAGATACAGCCATTCTCAGTACGTCACCCATTGTACTCATTGATGAAATTGAAAACGCAGGTATTGATAGAAAAAAAGCCCTTAGACTCTTAGTGAGCAGTGAAAAAATCGTTCTTATTGCGACTCATGATCCTACATTGGCTTTGATGGCAGATCAAAGAATTATAATAAAAAATGGAGGTATTCACAAAATCATTTCAACGGATGATGAAGAGAAGAAAATCCTATCAGAGCTTGAAAAGCTAGATAAGATCGTTGGTAATCTAAGACATAATCTTAGATTAGGCAATCGAATTGACAAAACCATGTTTATCTAGATAGAACACTTAAAAGACAAAGAAGAAGTTTACACTATAGATGGTAACATAAGATACCGATTAATGTGTTTGGGTGGGTTATAATTTTATCATAGTTAATCATGATGGATTAGCGAATCAACCGGTTAGTAGTAACCAATCGGTAATAATAAATCAATTATATGGAGGTATTCTAATGAGTATGTTTTGTTATCAATGTCAAGAGGCAGCAAAAGGGACCGGATGTGATGTTATAGGTATCTGTGGTAAAGATGAAGAAGTATCCAATCTTCAAGATCTTTTGATTTATTCTACAAAAGGGATTGCAGATATTGTTATTAGAGGTGAGCTTGATGTAGCTAGCCTAGGGAAAACCAATGAGGTTGTATTGGATAGTTTGTTTAAGACCATCACCAATGCCAACTTTGATCCTGAGGCGATACGTGCACAAATAAGACAGAATCTAGAAATAAGAGATGAGTTAAGAAATATAGTAGAAGCGGATTTTCATGATGCAGCTACTTTTACAGTGTCAACGGATGCATCCATGGATGCCAAAGCAGTTTCAGTTGGTGTTTTAGCTACGGAGAATGAAGATGTAAGATCGCTAAGAGAATTAATTATCTATGGATTAAAAGGGTATGCAGCTTACGCTCAACATGCTTTGAACTTAGGTAAAGAGGATACTGATTTGTATGCATTTACATATGAAGCACTTGCGGCTACACTTGATGATAGTCTGACAGCAGATGATTTGGTAGCACTTACAATGAAAACAGGCGAATATGGTGTAAAAGCAATGGCTCTTCTAGATGAGGCCAACACATCAGCTTACGGCAATCCTGAATTATCCAAAGTTAACATTGGTGTTAAAAATAATCCTGCAATCTTGATTTCTGGTCATGATTTAAATGATATGGAGATGCTCCTTGAACAAACCAAAGGTACTGGTGTAGACGTTTACACCCATAGTGAGATGTTGCCGGCTAACTATTATCCAAAATTTAAAGCATATGAGAACTTGGTAGGTAATTATGGTAATGCTTGGTGGAAACAAAAAGAAGAGTTTGCGTCTTTTAACGGTCCAATCTTATTTACGACCAATTGTATTGTGCCGCCTAAAGGTGAGACGATTAAGCGAATCTTTACAACCGGCGCCGCAGGATTCCCTGGGTCTACCCATATTCAAGAGGATGAAAACGGTCAAAAAGACTTCTCACAAATTATAGAAATGGCTAAAACACTACCATCACCTACTGAAATTGAAACAGGAGAAATTGTGGGTGGATTTGCTCATGCTCAAGTCTTTGCCCTTGCAGATAAAGTTGTTGATGCAGTCAAATCAGGTGCTATTAAAAAATTCTTTGTTATGGCAGGTTGTGACGGCCGTATGAAAGACCGTGACTATTATACAGAGTTTGCAAATGAGCTACCAAAAGATACGGTTATTCTAACGGCAGGATGTGCCAAATACAGATACAACAAATTACCACTCGGTGATATCGGTGGCATACCAAGAGTGTTAGATGCCGGTCAGTGTAATGACTCATATTCACTTGCGGTTATAGCTTTAAAACTAAAAGAAATTTTTGAGCTTAATGATATCAACGAACTACCTATTGCCTATAATATTGCATGGTATGAACAAAAAGCAGTGATCGTGTTATTAGCACTCTTATCACTAGGGGTCAAAAACATTCATCTAGGTCCTACATTACCGGCTTTTCTTTCTCCTAACGTTGCGAAAGTTCTTATAGATACTTTTGGTATAGCGGGTATTGGAACGGTTGAAGATGACATTAAATTATTTATGGCATAAAATCAGCTAAAAAGATAATATTCATTACAAATATAATAAGAAGCATAATAACAAGCGCCAATTCAGTCATAATTGAATTGGCACTTGTTATTAATATATTATAGTAGATGTATTATTGTAAATGAAATATGGGTGCCATAATGATATTACGAACAGTATCAGATAGATTATCTTGTTCATCTTTGCTTAACTGACTGGGGTAGATTGGATCATGGACGATGATACGGACATGATCTTTTGTTATGGCTTTTTTTGCTTCATACATCTTAAAAGACCCGTCGATGGTGATGGGTACAATAGGTACACCGGCTTTAATACCAAGCTTTAGACTGCCTTTCTTGAAATCACCCATGGTGTAATTTTTTGATCGTGTACCTTCAGGGAAGATGACCAGTGTTTTACCATTTTTCAAATCCTCGATACCTTGTAATATGACTTTTAGTGATTGCTTCAAATTACCACGGTCTAAGAAAAGACAGCCCATAACACGCATCCAGTGGCTTATAATCGGTACCTTTGACAACTCTATTTTTGCTACATAGGCCTTAGGCTTTGGCAAATATCCAAGTAATAGAGGAATGTCATAGTTGCTTTGATGGTTACTTACGTACAGAACATTGCCTTCCGGTATTTTTTGGAGATTTACTAATTCGACTTTACTTGAAGAAAGCGCAACCATAAGACGACCCCAAGATGCGGTCATTTTATGAATATAATCGTATTGAAGCTTTTTACTAAAAAGACCAATTAAGAGATACCAAAGGTAAGCAAATCCGGAAAGAAGAAGGTATGAAACCAGTACAAAATAAAAAAAGTAAGTTCTAATCATGATGTCCTCCAATAATAGTTATTAGGCATTTGTCCGCTGAAGTGACAGATCCATTTCAGCTGCCTTTATGACTTCAGTCAAATTATTATAATCAAAATTTGCTTTCCCGACAAGTAGGGATAAGTCACTTTCTTCATATTGAGTTAGTAATGTTTCAAAAGCATTCTGAATGCGAAGCAGGAAGATATTAACTTGGCTAATATCTGTATGACTTAAAATAAGTAGAAAAGTATTACCACTGTACCGAAAACATAGATCATTGGATCTTGAATTGCTTTTCATTAGATCAGCTAGGGTCTTGATGAAAAGATCACCTGACAGAGCACCATTTATCTGATTGAAAGTTTTGAATTGTTCAAGTTCAATTAGAACTAAGGTATGCTTAACATGTTGAGTATGTTGAAGATCAAATAAAGCTTGAAGCTGTTTGAGACCATAGCTTCGGTTATATAAACCGGTTAATTCATCATATATATATTTCCGATCATACCTTCTTGTGACTTCGAAGTAGTTGAACACCAGCATGACCGTTACGGTTATTAATAGCAGTGCAATAACAGAATATCTTAGAAAAGTAAGCAAGTAACTAGAAAGGCTTCCATAGGTTATAGTGAAAGATAAAGGCCATCTGACTTTAATATACATGAGTACAACCGCAAAGATTAAATATAAAATGGGCAGGATGAACTCGCGTCTGTATTCAATGAATAAGAATGTGATCACTAAGAATAGAATGCTGGAGTAGGGCATGGTTTTGAATGCGTTGGAGGATGTCATCCATGCTACAGGAAAATAAATAAAATCTAAAAAAAGAATAAAACAGATTTTAATGTAGTGGGGATGCTGAGTGATATTTAAAAGTATAAGACAAGTGGTACAAAATATAATGAAAACTATTGAGATGACGGTAGCGAGAGGTTCATAGCCTGAAAACGTACCCAAAAGCAGAACCAAAATACCCAGAACTGAAAAAGCCACCAGGAGAAAACGAAGGGCAACATACTGAATTTTATCGCTTTTCTGCTGATTTAAAATAGAATAAACCATATTCATAATATCAAACCCCCTTGTATCTATCTATATTTTACGTCATAATCCTATAACCATTATGGTTATACTCAAAACTAAGTTTCTCTAAATCCTATACAACACATAGATTACGTTGATGCATTCGTAACTATATGTTGTATAATAGTTTTAATCCTATAACCATTATGGTTATACTCAAAACTAAGTTTCTCTAAATCCTATACAACATATAGATTACGTTGATGCATTCGTAACTATATGTTGAATAGGATAGTTCAACTATATAGTTTTAATCCTATAACCATTATATCATATTATAAAAAAGCTGCATATCTCTATTGGTTTTGAGAAAAATGAAAACTTGTTGGCTATTATGTAGGATTTTGGGTATAATAGTGTAAGAATAAAGATAAGGAGAATGAAGATGTTAGGAACTTATGTGAATGCGGGCGTCATATTACTAGGAAGCATTATAGGGATCTTAGTAAAAAATGGACTTAAAGATCGATATAAATGGATTGTTATGCATGGTGTAGGGTTATCCGTTATGTTTATTGGAATTGCTACAACATTAAATGGTATGATGAATGGCGGAGAACCCATATTGTTTATTATAAGCCTTGTACTGGGTGGTATCTTTGGGGAGTGGGTCAATATTGAGAAAAGATTAGAACAATTAGGTCTTTTTCTGCAAAGCAAAGTTGGCAATGGAGAACATAATATAGCCCAAGGTTTTGTTACAGCAAGTCTTTTATTTTGTGTTGGAACGATGGCAATCTTAGGGTCTCTTGAGAGTGGGCTTAGAGGCAACCATGATATGTTATATGCAAAATCCGTGCTAGATGGTGTTACTTCAATTATATTAACGTCTTCTCTCGGTATTGGCGTTATTTTTTCGGCTTTTTCTGTATTGCTTTATCAAGGTGCGATTGTGCTTTTTGCATCTCGTCTTGAACCTGTCCTAACCGGAGAAGTTATCCGAGAGATTTCTATCATTGGAGGTATATTGATTTTTAGTTTGGGGCTAAGTCTGTTGGAAATAAAAAAAGTGAAAACAGCCAATTTGCTACCTGCAATTCTTATTCCGCCAATTTATTTCATGGTGATCTTACCGTTGATTAAGATGATCGTTCATTAATTGTATATATAAACCATAAATCATCCATATATTACCTACTAGACTTTTTTAAGTCTAGTATTTTTTTGCTGATTTTCACCTTTTCATAAATGGTTTCGTAAACGTCTACGTTCATATCAGCTATATAATTTTTAGGATAAGCTTTGTTGACTATTCTATTTTCATGAAGATAATCAACTG
This sequence comes from Firmicutes bacterium HGW-Firmicutes-3, assembly GCA_002841435.1. Taxonomy (GTDB): domain Bacteria; phylum Bacillota; class Clostridia; order Lachnospirales; family Vallitaleaceae; genus Petrocella. Next base: position 44,894 of record PGZS01000004.1, read on the forward strand.
CTTTATTATAGGCAATGGCGGCGGTAGCCATATCTTTATAACGTCCGATTAGGTAATTTCCATGGATATTAATAGTTGACTTGTAAATAGATGCGACCAAAGGACGCTCTGATACAACACCATAGTAAGGATTGATTACCTGAATATTGTCGTATCTTAAGTTATGACAATCGCCATCTACAAAACGATGGTCCCTACCTAAAACACTATGATTTTTAATGCCATAGCGACTCATTATATTAACTTGCATACCATAGTCATTCACAAAGTAATAACCTTGGCGCTTATGAATTTTATGATTGGCGTAGTAAAAAAGATCTTGAATATCAAAGAGGAGCTCTTCGGAATAGGAAATAAAATAAGAGAAATAATTTCTATGCATGTAAATGGGTGTAGAAAAATAGTAATGATGATCTCTATAGTTCATAAGAACTACCCATTTGTCAAACGTCAAACACATATTATCTTCATAATCATAAATAGATAAACTGGGTGTGCTAATAATTTTTTTTGCCAGTAGATAAGCGTTATGGGCCATAGTAGAACATGTATAGCTACCAAGACTAATATGCCTACTTTCATAAGTTATGGATGACCGGTAATATATCTGACCATTTTTTTTAACACTTTCATAAACACCTGGTAATGATTGCATAGGTTAACTCCTTAGAATATAGGTTAAATGCATTATAACATACTTTGATAAAGTTATTATTTAGACATGTAAAAGACACAACTTAGTGTCATAATGACGTGTTTCATCAATTAATGGCTTTATTTTATGTTTTGTGAATGGTTTTATTGCGTTATATTTTAAGGACAAATTCAACAAAAACTAGAAAACCTATGTAAAATATACCAAAAAAAATGCAATTATGCCATAAAAATATTGTTATTGCACAGTTCAAATAACAGAATATTCTGAAATATACAGGATAACCACCAAATCGAACTTTGTGATATTGACTATCAAAGTAGGGTCACCTATAATTCAGAGGTCACGTTTATATAACAAGCCGACACTATTATTTCGATTATTATGAGAAGTACAAAAGGAGTCTATTATGTTTAAACTGAAACATCTATTTGAAAGCATGTGGTTTGGCCACAAAAGCATTTCAAAAAAAGTATACACAACTGGCCTTATGATTTTTTCAGGCGTATTTGTTGTAGCTGTAGTGATGTTAAGTGTTAATGGATTTGCGAAGACAAAAACTATTGATCATGTCGTTTCATATGAGACAGATGACGATGATCAGAGTTTAAATAGGATTGAAGAAACAACAACTGTTGCTGAAGCATCAGAAGAATCCTCGTACGATACCTTCGCAAGGTCTAATGACAATGACACATTACAGCTTGAAGCCGAAGAAGCTGTCACCCTTGCGAAAGAAGAAGAACAAGACAGGGTATTCCAAACTGCAACGAATAATTTAGAAGAAAGTCAAATTAATTTGTTGAATTTAAAAGATTACACGGCCTTGGTAAGGATTGTTGAAGCTGAAGCTACCAATGAAGATTTGAAAGGAAAAATTCTAGTTGCAAATACTGTAATGAACAGAGTTGCAAGCAGAAGATTTCCAAACACCATTTATGAAGTGGTTCATCAGAGAACAGGAAATAGAGCGCAATTTTCACCCATAGACGACGGGAGATATTTTAGAGTAACAATTAAAGACTCTACAGTTAAAGCAGTTGAACAGGCACTGAATGGTGTAGATTATTCAAATGGGTCATTGTTTTTTGTATCTAAGTCATTGGCCAGTGAAAATGCCGGCAATTGGTTTGATGATAATCTGACATTTCTATTTCAACATGGTGGCCATCATTTTTATAAGTTTTAGATAAATATTTAGTAGAATGTCCTTAGGTCTTTAAAACCTATGGGCATTTTTGTGTTCTCTAGGAAACCGCTACTTCTCTAATATGCACATCTGTCCGCAAGAGACGAACAATTGTCTTTTTAAGCCAAATGTGGTATAATCACTAAAAAATGAAATAAGGATGGATGATTAGAAATGGATAAGCTTTTATATAAGAGCACCAGAGGACTTGAAAGGGATGTTTCAGCATCATATGCAATAGTCAAAGGATTAGCGAAAGACGGTGGTCTGTATGTACCGTCCTATATTCCAAAGATGAAAAAATCCATGACAGAATTATCAGAAATGAACTATCAGGATCTAGCCTATGAAGTCATGTCACTCTATTATCAGGATTTTACAGAAGAAGAGCTAAGGGCTTGTATCCATCAAGCCTATGATCATAAATTTGATACTAAAGCCATAGCACCCACTGTAAAAGTGGGAGATGTGTACATGCTGGAATTATTCCACGGTTCTACTATAGCATTTAAAGATATGGCTTTATCCATATTACCCTATTTGATGAAAACAGCAGCAAAGAAATTAGGTATTGAAAAAGAAATTGTTATTTTAACAGCGACTTCCGGCGATACGGGAAAAGCAGCTTTAGCAGGTTTTGCAGATGTTGAAAATACGAAAATTATCGTGTTTTATCCTAAAGATGGCGTTAGCCCTATTCAAAAGAAGCAGATGGTGACACAAAAGGGCGATAACACCTTTGTAGTAGGTATAGAGGGTAATTTTGATGATGCTCAAAATGGTGTGAAGCGTATTTTTTCAGATCTTGAATTTAACAAAGAATTGGAAAATGGTGGTTTTCAATTTTCATCAGCCAATTCAATTAATATAGGACGGCTTATACCCCAAGTGGCTTATTATTTTTATACCTATGCAACACTTATAAAACAAAATGAAATTTTAGATGGTGAAACCATTAATGTAGCCGTACCTACAGGCAATTTTGGAAATATTCTGGCGGCTTATTATGCAAAAGAAATGGGTCTACCACTAGGCAAGCTGATTTGTGCCTCTAATGATAACAAAGTACTTTTTGATTTTATAAGAACAGGTACTTATGATCGCCAAAGACCTTTTATACTTACCATGTCTCCATCTATGGACATCTTAATTTCCAGTAATTTAGAAAGATTGATTTATGAAATTACCGGAGCAGATTCAAAAACAACAAAGATGTTAATGGAAAATCTCACATCAAATGGATTCTATGAAGTGACAGATCAAATGAAAGAGGGCTTGTCTGAATTTTATGGCAACTACGCGAATCAGCTGGAGACTCAAAAGACTATTAAAAGAGTTTTTGAAAAAAACCATTATTTAATGGATCCACATACAGCAGTAGGTTATGCGGTTTATGAGAAATATGTTGCCGATCGTGGTGATACAACCAAAACAGTTATCGTATCAACAGCCAGTCCTTATAAATTCACAAAAAGCACCATGGTTTCATTAGATGAAGCGTATGATGAAATAGATGATTTTGAACTGATTGAGAGAATGAAAGAAAAATCCGAAACAGAGATACCGGATGCGATTCATGAAATACTTGAAGCGAGTGTTAGACATAATACCATCTGTAAGCATGAGGAGATGGAAAACGTTATTAAGAAATTCCTAAAAATATAATAAGTAGCAATGATTTTTCAACGGATCTATCAAAAAAGCCATGGATTGTCATGATGACAATCTATGGCTTGCTTATTATATACGCTAGGTTTATTGGGCCAATTCTTATGACATGCGTTCAGGATGATATTGTGCTGGGTTGACATGTACAACAACCTCTTCAATATTATCGATAGATTCAAGCTTTTCTCGAACTTCACTGGCAATTTCATGTCCTTTGTATACAGTTAGGTTAGCATCAATGGATATTTTAACAATGAGAAGGAAATGTAAACCGACAGGTTTAGCTGAGATCGCGTCGATATGGTCAACGCCTTCAATAGCCTTAATGATGTCAGAAAATTGCTTCATAAGCATGTTGTCGACGCTGGTGTCCATAAGAACATTATAAGCACCTGTGAAGATCTTAAAACCGCTAAAAGCAATCCAAAAGGAAATCAACATCCCGCCGATGCTATCGATGAAATAAAACTCGAAATAACCTGAGAAAATGCTTAATAGTGTTAAGAGGGTTATAAATATGTCGTTTCTATGATCTTCAGCATTGGCATAGGCTAAGAGACTGTTGTGTAATTTCCCGACTCGTCTTGCAAATACGAAAAGTATGAACTTGATGATAATGGTTGATAAGCTTACGATGATGAGCCAGATGGAATATGTGAACTCAGAACCATAAATCAATGTATTTAAAGATGAACTAAATATGGAAAAGGCGACTAAGAGTAAAGAAAAGCTTATGATCATGCTGAAAATATATTCGGCTTTTCCATGGCCGTAGGGGTGGTCATCGTCTATAGGCTGGGCAGAAATATGATTACCGATGTAGGTCATAATTGAAGAAAAGACATCACCGGCACTGTTTAGACCGTCCGCAATCATTGACTGACTTCTTGTGGTAAAGCCTACAATGAGTTTTGATGCCAGTAGTGCTATATTGCCAATTAGGCCATATATGGCTACTTCATTTATTTTTTTGTGTCTAGACATGTCTTCACCTTTTCTATCTTTAATATGAGTTAAAGTTTACCATGATTAGAAATAATGTTCAAGGTTAAGAAGTCTCGTTTTTGTTGAATTACAACAAGTTGGAAAGTAGAGTTGAAATAATAAGCATTCTCATATATAATACTTAAGTAACATAGAAATTAATAATCTCCAAGTGATGGGGTCACGGCATTATTTAGCATATGAAATGCCTGTGATATAAAACATCAATATTGTAAGGAGTTCAAGATGAGATTTGTCCCTGTTTCCGGACTTGTGGAAGGCATGGTATGTGGTAAAAAACTATACGATATCAATCACCAGTTGCTGCTTAACAGCAACAGTATCATACACAGGTCCTATATAGAACGTATAAAAAGTCTTGGTTATCAAGGTATATATATTGAAGATGAAATGTCAAAAGACATTATGATAAAGGATGTCATTAGTGACGAACTTAGAATGTCTGCGATTAAAGCAGTTAAAGATATTTGTATTTATGCCGGTCAATCAAAAAGCGACCCTAAAAAACTAGTTGATAAAGTCAATCATACCAAAATGCTTATTTCAAACATCGTGGAACAGGTTCTTGAAAACAAAGACACCATGGTCAATTTAATAGATTTAAAGTTTTATGATGATTATACCTTTTTCCATTCTGTTAATGTAGCTGTGTTATCAATATTGGTAGGTGTTGAGTATGGACTAAGTAAAGCGGATTTATTCAATGTTGGCCTAGCATCAATACTGCATGACATAGGTAAGATGTTTGTTGATAAGGACATCCTTAACAAACCGGGAAAACTAACGACTGAAGAATATGAATCTGTAAAACAACACCCAACATTTGGCTTCAATTATCTTAAGGAATCCTATGATATACCGACAAGTGTCTATGTTTCCGTTCTTCAACATCATGAAAGATACGACGGTAAGGGATATCCAATGCAAAAATCCAAAGATCAAATATCAATCATTGCGCGCATCATTGGAGTGGCGGATGTATATGATGCCTTAACTTCCTCAAGGCCATATCGAGAGGCATTACTACCTTCAGAAGCTATGGAATTTATTATGGCCAATGGTGGCAGTATGTTTGATCTTGAGATCACAAAAATATTTGCCAAAAAGGTAGCACCATTTCCGGTTGGTACATATGTAATTTTAAGCAATGGTTTAACAGGTATCGTAGCATCCAATCATGAGGATGCCTGTATGCGTCCAGAGGTTAAAATTATCATGAATGTGAACCAAGAGGTAATTGAACCGTATATGCTTGACTTAAGACTTAATAGATCCCTAAGGTCAGTAACCATAACAGGGATTAACAGCTTAATTAAGGTAAAAGAAGTAAAAGAAGCATAATGAATGTTTGACGGTTATGTTTATGATATTCTAAAAAGCAAAGGCCTGACTCATAGGAGTTAGGCCTTTATTAGATTTAATTTAACTTGGTGATGCATTATCTTTTAAGATGAAGTATATTTATGAAGTTGGGTATCCCGTTTTTATAAGTAAGTCGTGTTTCACCTTCGATGAGCGGTTTGGCGTAATCAATAAAATCAGTTGTGACATCATCGCCGGCATCATTGATATATTGTTTTGGAACTTCCTTCTCATGATTAGCCACTAAGTCAACATCTACAGATTGGATCTCGACTTCATATGGGTTAGCATTTATTCTTTTTATAGCCATCATTTTGCCGGTTAATCCTTTAGTGGCTGTTTCAACAGCTACTTTTCCGACAGAGACAGCTTCTTGAATGTCCGTATAAGAGGCAACATGACCAGCAGCTCTTTGGAGAACATTCAGTTCAATTGAACGCACTTTGCATCCTAGGTGATCTGCGAGTAAATACTCTAATGTCTTTCCAACACCACTCAACTTGGCATGGCCAAAGGCATCATAAGTTCCGGAAACAGAAGCTGCTATATAATTACCATCTTTGTCTTTTATGCCTTCCGAAACAGCAACAATAATATTTTTTTGACTTTTTTGTAATGCCTTAACACGCTTTATAAATAAGCTGACATCAAAAGCCTTTTCCGGAAGGTAGATTAGATCAGGTGCTGTACTATAGGTTGTTCGTGCTAAGGCAGAAGCTGCAGTTAACCATCCGGCATTGCGTCCCATAATTTCTACTATGGTAACGGATTCGAGATTATATATATAAGTGTCATGAGCAATTTCAAGTAGAGAGGTAGCCACATACTTAGCTGCAGAACCATAGCCTGGTGTGTGGTCCGTCTCGACCAAATCATTGTCTATGGTTTTAGGGATACCAATTATTTTGACGTCAATTTGATGCTCTTTAGCGTACATGGAAAGTTTGAAAACGGTATCCATAGAGTCATTACCACCAATATAGAAAAAATAATCGATGGCTTTTTCTTTGAAGAAACTAAAAATCTTTTCATAAGTTAAGGGATCTTTTGAATAATCCGGCAACTTGTAACGGCAAGAACCCAAGTACATCGCAGGCGTATATTTAAGCTGTTCAAGGGTTTCACGATTATGACCAAAGCGTTCAGACAGATTCAAAGTAGTATCTTCTAGAACGCCAGTTATGCCGTTTAAGGCACCATAAACGGTATCTATTTTGGGATGATTAAATGCAGCTTCAATGACGCCGCAAAGAGATGCGTTTATGACGGCTGTTGGACCGCCGGATTGAGCGACTATGCAGTTTGACATGGTATATCCTCCTGAAGGGATTGGTTAATGGTATCTAGATGCCACTATTTTATGAAGTCAATGTGACGTCTAGAATTCATTTATATACTACATGAGGCAGTTATAAAAATCAAGATAAAGCCAAAGAAAGAACAAATGCTTTTTAATGTGATTTTAATGTTGTACTAAAGCACAAGTAATACTATACTGTTACTATAGGACTATGAGATTGGTTAAAGAGTCAAAACTAAGTTTTACTAAATTCACTTACAGTATATGAAAGTTCAACTATATAGTTTTGACGCCTTAACCAAAATTATAAGTCCATAAGTTAAGGTTCGAGGAAGTGATAACGATGAACATTACCAGTGATGATGTTAAGGCCGTACAAAGCCGAATGGATGTGACCTATGAGGAAGCTGAACGCTTTTTAATTAAAGCGAATGGTGACATAGAACTTGCAATATACTTAATTGAAGAGAAGAAAGCATCCAATTTATCCAAATTCATGACGGAATTAAATCGGATTGCCAAGGAGTTGATGACTTATTATGTCAGAATTGACAGAAAAAAGGAGATTCTTTTAAACCTGCCTTTGATTATGATTGTATTGTTCTTGGTATTTCTTGAAGTAGAAACAAAAATTTGGGTTTTGGTTATCGGTATCGGAGCTATTTTAATTAGTGAGAGTCAAGTGATGATTTATAAGCGAAAAAAAGATTCAGATAGTATTATTAGTCAAGAAAAAGTACAGAAAAAAGAGGATATTGCCTCATCCCATGAAAAAACCCAAGGGGCTGCGGACATAAATAGTACGGATGCGTCAATGAAATCAAATAGCAATTCTGTAGATTCGACAGATGTTAATAAGGATGACGATTACTATGAGGTAACCATAGAGAAATAGGAGTAGTATGAAAGAAAAAATATTGGTTGTAGAAGATGAGATTAAAATCGCAAGATTTATTGAATTAGAGCTTAAATATGAAGGGTATGATGTAACAGTTGCTAGCGATGGCAGAATGGGTTTAGAAGCTTTTAATGAAGGCGGGATAGACCTTGTTTTGCTGGATTTGATGTTGCCAAGACTGAGCGGCATAGAAGTTTGTAGGAGAATCAGACAGGCTAATGCTAATATCCCGATTATCATGCTGACGGCTAAGGATGACGTGTCAGATAAGGTTATGGGTCTGGATATGGGCGCGGACGACTATATGACCAAACCGTTTGAGATTGAAGAATTATTGGCCAGAATGCGCGTGGCACTTAAGCGAAAAGATAGCCCGAAAGAAAACCATGTGTTAAAAGCCCTTGCATATAAAGGACTGGTCGTAAACGAACTAAAAAGAGAAGTCATGTTTAAAGATGAAGTCATTGAACTGACAAAAAAAGAATATGAACTTTTAAAATATTTACTTGAAAACAAGAATATTGCTTTAGACCGAGAAAAGATACTTGAAAAGGTCTGGGGTTATGATTATTATGGAGACACCAATGTTATTGATGTTTATGTTAGATATTTAAGAGCCAAGATTGATCAAAAATATAATGTTGAAATCATTAAGACGGTTCGAGGCATCGGGTACATCATCAATGAGGCGTAATAAGGAGGATAATAAGCAACGTCCTAAAAAAGCGTTGCTTTTTCCTGTTGGTGTATTTAAGGAAATAAAACATGTGTTTAGATACATATATTTGAGCCTGACCTTGTCTATGCGCAAAAAAATCTCATTTGATTATGGCATGTTATATTGGGTGGCAACCCTTATAACGACTTTTATCGTACTGTTAGGATTTAGCCTATATGACATACAACAAAAAAATCTAGAGATGGTTGATGGTGTCTTTGAAATGGTGGTCCCATTTGAAATGGGTGTCTACAATATGGACGCCTTAACCTATCAATTGGAGTCTATTTCATCAGAGAATTCGGTTGGTGTTCAAGTAATCATGTCCAGACAGGACCGAGAAGAAATTGGTTATACGATTACCAGCGCCACCTACGCATCTTCATTGTACCGACTCTCTTTCATAGATAAGATACCTTTATTTTTTAATGAAGGTCTAATAATCAGGTCCTCTAACCGATACTATAAAATTAATGAGTACCACACGGTTGACTACAAGATTATGACCATCCATAACATAAAATCGATGAACATGACCAGGATGGTAGTAGGTGGGTTAATATTAATTGGTCAATTGATGGGTTTTGTTTTTATGTCAATCATTGGTTCTATTCGCTTAAAACAGGTTTTCAAACCTATTTACACCATGACCAAAGCAGCAGAAAAAATATCCATTAATGACATTGAAGGGAATCTGGATGTTTCAAGAGCTAAATATGAGCTTAAAGATCTTGCACTGACATTTAATGATATGCTGGATCGGATTCGATCTGATTATGATAAGCAAAAAAGATTTGTATCAGATGTTTCCCATGAACTTAGAACTCCGATTTCCATTGTAAATGGTTATGTTAGAATGCTAGATAGATGGGGCAAAGAAGATGAAGCCATTCTCGAGGAGGCTATTGATGCCATCAAGAGCGAGTCCAAGAATATGCAAGTCTTAGTAGAAAACTTACTAACACTGGTGCGTTCGGATAATCAAACCCTTAAATTTGAAAAAGAAGTATTTGATATAGGCAAGTTGGCTACTGAAATCATGAAAGATATGGAAATGGTAGATGAAGGACGTCACACATTTATTTGTGATATTCAAATGGGTATACATGTGTGTTTGGATTATGCTAAAATCAAACAAACATTTAGAATTTTCATTGATAACGCTATGAAATATACACCGGACGATGGGGAAATAACCCTTAAACTTAAACAGGAATATAGTTCAGTAATCATATCCATAATAGATACAGGTATTGGTGTTGACAAAAATGATTTGCCTTATCTATTTGATCGTTTTTACAGATCTGATGAATCCAGAACAAGACAAACTGGGGGACATGGTCTTGGATTATCCATAGCTAAAGCTATGATTATTGGACAAAATGGCATGATACGCGTTAAGAGCAAAGTTCAAGAAGGGAGTGCATTCATCATTAGTTTGCCGGTGAAGACACCTGAAACATGCATATAAATATGTAAAGCGAGGGTTCTTATGAAAATAGTCTTACTAGATCAGAAATCACTAGGAGAAAATCTACATTTTGATAAATTGGAATCGATTGGTTCAGTTACCTATTATGACTATACCAATCAGGAGCAGATTATAGAAAGATGTGCAGATGCACAAGTCGTTATAACCAACAAAGGGCATTTTGACAAAAAAACCATCGAAGCATTAAGTCATCTTAAGTTGATATGTATGACGGGAACAGGCTATGACAAAATTGATATACAGGCAGCAAGGGCCAGAAGTATAGGTGTTTGTAATGTTCTTGATTATTGCTCTGATAGTGTTGCGCAACATACATTGGCCTTGGTTTTACAATTGGTTAATCATATGAACTATTATAGAGATTATGTCAAAAGTGGAAAATATATTGAAGATGATGCATTTACCCATTACGAGGTACAAATCAATGAGATTGCTCAAATGACATGGGGTATAGTCGGTATGGGAAGTATTGGAGGCAAAGTGGCTAAGATTGCAAAAGCGATGGGGGCAAAAGTCATCTATTATTCTACAAGTGGAAAGAATCAACAGGATGCTTATGAGCGGGTTGAGTTTGATGACTTATTAAAACGTGCACACATTATTACCATCCATGCACCTTTAAATGATAGAACAAGAAACCTATTTGATGAAGCGGCTTTTGAAAAAATGAAAAAATCAGCCGTACTCATCAATGTTGGTCGTGGTGACATTGTGAATGAAGGCGCATTAGTAAAAGCCTTAAGCCATAATCTTATTGCAGGAGCAGCCTTAGATGTTTTAAGCAAGGAGCCAATGAGCAAGGCATCTAAACTCTTGCCTATGTTGGAGGATTCGAGACTGATTATTACCCCTCATGTAGCTTGGGCCAGCATCACTGCTAGACAAAAAGTTATTAATGAAGTGGCATTGAATATAACGGAATACGTAAAAGGTAATAAGTATCAAAGGGTAGATGTCTAAAATACTAGGACTTAGTTGATGTATCTTATGAGATATGTTATATTATCAATAGTATTCTCTGAAGAAAGTAGGTGCCCTGTGGGTATTAAGATTATAGTAGACAGTTCTGCTGATTTGCCAAAAGACATTATTGAAAAGTACGGTTTTATAATTATTCCACTATCGGTTCATTTTGGTAGTCATACATATCTAGACTCAGTCGACCTTACACCCGGTATGTTTTATGAAAAGTTAATCATCACAAGTGAGATGCCGACAACAAGCCAGATTCCGCCGGAACGGTTTACCACATATTTCAAAAAAGTGCTGGATGAAGGTCATCAAATTATTTGCATCACTTTAGGTTCTAATGCGAGTGGCACTTGTCAGTCTGCTTATCTGGCAAGAGAAGAGCTGAAGAAGGAAGACATTACAATTATTGATTCTAATTGTTTATGTTCGGGCGTAGCCTATATTGCTATCGAAGTAGCACGCATGGTTGAAAATAATAAGTCTCTAGAAGAGATTCTCATGGCCATAGAACCCTTGACCAATAATGGTATTGAACATCTTTTTTGCGTAGATACTTTAGAATACCTAAAAAAAGGTGGACGAATTAAAGCAACCAAAGCAGCCGTGGCTGAAATTCTTAATATTAAGCCCATATTAAATGTGGAAAATGCACTTACACAAATCATTCATAAAGTCAGAGGACGTAAAAAAATCATTCCCTATTATTTAGAACGAATGAAAAAAGATTTGGATTACGAAAGTGACAGAATCATGGTGGCTCATGCCCAAGACTTAGAATTTGCCAATCAGTTGATTGAAAAAATCAGGAGCGAATTAAAATGGGATAAAGAAATCATTGTTTCAGAAATAGGGGCTACCATAGGTACGCATGCGGGACCTGGTGTTTTGGCATGCTTTTATAAGAAGAAGCAAAGTCAATAAAATCATACCATATTTATTTTGGCGTCTAATTAGGTTTAGGCGTCTTATTGTGACTTGAAGGTTAGACATACATCAGGAGGAAGACAATGAAAAAACAGATCATAATAGGATTGATATTCTTACTTGTGCTTATAGGAACGGGCTGTGAAAAATCAGTTACCGGGGATCTTTATAATGAAACAGATACTGACGCAAGCCCGGACATCAGTTTAATAACAGAGGATCAACCTAATCAAATACCACAAGATAATGATACACAAGTAGACGGGTTTACACAAAATGTTGTACCGGTAACACCAGAATCTGTAAATGATCAAGAAGTAAAAGACCAACTGTTAAGTTTCCTAGAGACATTTCATTACAATATCTTTTTTAGTCAAAGAGATATGACAGAAGGTATTACGGAAAGTGATCGAATAAAATTTGCTATATCTTACATCTATCAAAATGAGTATCAAGAATTAAAATTCGATACATCAAAGTTCATTCTTTATGTTCCAAAGCAAAGAGTTGAGGAGATTGTTCAAAAGTTTTTTGGTGAATCGGTATCGACCCATGCTTCTTTTGAAGAAGAAAAAATTGTCTATGAAGAAGGTTTTTACCTCATGCCTGCTATGGACACTGAATGGAATGAAAAGCCTCAAATCTATAGTATTGAAATTGATGGGGATGCTTCATATAAAGTTACCATATCACTGTACAATAGTGATCTTCAACCTACAAGAGCTTATAGGACCATTGTATCGGTTAAAGATAACCGATATATCCTTAAGAGTTACACGCCGATTATAAATTGATTTAAAAAGTATGGTGAGTTTTTTAAGCATGTTAAATAATTATATTAGAGAAGCAATAATAAGGAGGCAATTATGTCAAAATTATATAATCATAAAACAATAGAAAATAAATGGAGAAAAAATTGGGAGACAGATCCTATAAATCTACCCAGTGATGATAAGAAGAATTATTATTGCTTAGACATGTTTCCATATCCTTCAGGTAGCGGCTTACATGTAGGCCACTGGCGCGGTTATGTTCTTAGTGATGTTTGGAGTCGTTATAAAATCTTACAAGGTTATCATGTCTTGCATCCCATGGGTTGGGATGCTTTCGGTTTACCCGCTGAAAACTATGCCATCACTATGGGCGTTCATCCGGCAAAAGCAACAGCTGAGAATGTGGAAAATTTCAAACGTCAGTTAAAAGAGATTAGTGCTGTTTATAATTGGGACAATGAGGTGAATACAACTGATCCTAATTTCTATAAATGGACCCAATGGATTTTTGTACAAATGTTTAAAGAAGGTTTAGCATACGAGAAAGAAATGCCGATTAATTGGTGTCCAAGTTGTAAGACGGGATTAGCCAATGAAGAAGTAAAAGACGGAAAATGCGACAGATGTGATTCAGAAGTGACTAAGAAAAATCTTAGACAATGGATGTTAAAGATTACCGCATATGCAGAAAGACTGCTGAATGATTTAGATGAATTGAACTGGCCCAGCAAAGTTAAAAAAATGCAATCAGACTGGATTGGTAAATCATATGGGGCTGAAGTGGACTTTGAAGTTGAAGGTCATAATGAAAAGATCAAGGTATTCACAACAAGACCGGATACCTTATACGGTGCAACTTTTATGGTACTTGCTCCGGAACATGAACTGGTTAAGACTTTGGCTGCAGAGACACATAATCATGATGTAGAGACTTATGTATTTAATGCATCCCTTAAATCTTCCGTAGATCGACTACAGGAAAAAGAAAAGACGGGTGTTTTCACAGGAAACTATGCTATTAACCCATTGAATCACGAAAAAGTGCCTATTTGGATTTCTGACTATGTTCTAGCGGACTATGGTACAGGGGCCATCATGTGTGTACCGGCTCATGATGAAAGAGACTTTGCTTTTGCCAAAAAGTTTGATCTTCCTATCGTTCAGGTTATTGCGAAAGAGGGTATAGAAGTTGATTTAGATGAAGCCTATACGGAAGTCGGTGTTATGATTAATTCTGACGCGTTTAATGGTATACCTTCAGATCAGGCAAAAGAAGTGGTAGCAAACTACTTAGAAGAGAATAATATTGGTGTCAAAACCACGAATTATAAGCTTAGAGACTGGGTATTTTCAAGACAACGCTACTGGGGCGAACCTATTCCAATCGTACATTGTCCAAAATGTGGTCCGGTACCGGTAAAAGAAGAAGATCTACCGGTAACTTTACCTGAAGTGGAATCCTATGAGCCTACAGGAACAGGTGAATCACCACTTGCAGACATTCATGAGTGGGTCAATACCACCTGCCCAGAATGTGGAGGACCCGGTAAACGTGAGACCAATACAATGCCTCAATGGGCGGGATCATCATGGTACTTCTTACGATATGTAGATGTAAACAATAATGATGCCTTGGTTTCGAAAGAAAAGATGAAAGCATGGTTACCTGTGGATATGTATGTAGGTGGTATTGAGCATGCTGTTCTACATTTATTATATTCAAGATTTTATACCAAGTTTCTTTATGATATTGGTGCGGTTGAATTTGAAGAGCCTTTTACCCAGTTATTCAATCAAGGGATGATTTGTAAAAATGGTGCCAAAATGAGTAAATCCAAAGGCAATGTTGTATCGCCAGATGATTTGGTTGAAAACTATGGCTGCGACTCATTAAGGCTTTATGAGCTTTTTGTTGGCCCACCTGAGTTAGATTCTGAATGGGATGACCGTGGTATTGAAGGTGTTTACAGGTTTATTAACAAGGTTTGGAACCTTGTTATGGATAACAAAGACCGTAGGGTAACAGTCACTCCGGAACTTGAGAAAATTAGACATTTATTGATTCATGAAGTCACACATCGTATGGATTCATTCCATATGAATACAGTGGTATCTGCTTTTATGGAATATACCAATAAACTGATTCATCAATCCAAGCACAATCAAGGTGTTGACCGAGATACCTTAAAAACACTTATTACCCTTTTGGCACCTTTTGCACCACACATGGCAGAAGAATTATGGGAAGCGATGGGTGAAAAAGGTACGGTATTTGATCAGACTTGGCCGGTTGCAGATCCTGAAAAAATGAAAGAAGACGAGATAGAGATGCCAGTGCAGGTCAATGGTAAAGTTAGAGCAACGGTTACGATTGGTGTGGATGAGGGTAAAGAGTCTGTTCTAAAGAAGGCTAAGTTGGCTGTAGAGAAAGTCATTGGTGGTCAGTCTATTGTTAAAGAAATCTATGTTCCGGGTAGAATTATTAATATAGTGGTTAAGGCGTAGTACGTTTAATGAACAGGTAAGGTCCCTAAGTGTGATATGCTCCCTTATAGGTAGACAAGTGAAATAATAAAACACTTGATACTTAGAAGGGAGCATTTTGTATGTCTAAAATACCAGCTCAAGATAAAATC
>PGZS01000162.1 GCA_002841435.1 Firmicutes bacterium HGW-Firmicutes-3
TTCAAACAACTCATCTTCGTCTTGAATAATAAAACTATCTTCCAGCGAAGCATCTTCTTCATCATCCTGTATTTCCAACAAATCTGTATCGTCTTCAATCTCAGATCCGATTTCTACCTTCCCAACGATAGCTGTATCAGATATCTTTTCTTCACTTACAGCAACATTCGTTGACATATCATAGTCATCTTCAAAATCCTCTTTGACATCGATTTCTATATTGTCACTTGTCATGACTTTTACGTCCAAACATAGTGACTGTAATTCTTTAAGTAGTACTTTAAAGGATTCAGGAATACCCGGTTCAGGTATGTTCTCACCTTTAATGATGGCTTCGTAAGTCTTAACACGTCCAACAACATCATCCGATTTTACAGTTAAGATTTCTTGCAATGTATAAGCAGCACCATATGCTTCAAGTGCCCAAACTTCCATCTCTCCAAATCTCTGACCACCGAATTGTGCCTTACCGCCTAGTGGCTGTTGTGTTACAAGTGAGTAAGGTCCGGTTGAACGTGCGTGAATCTTATCTTCAACCAAATGGTGAAGCTTCAAGTAGTGCATATAACCGATGGTAACCGGATTATCAAAATAATCACCGGTTCTACCGTCTCTTAGCGCTACTTTACCATCGGAGGATATCGGAACGCCTGCCCACTCTTCCTTGTGTTTTTGATTTTCATCAAGGTATTGTAATAAACCTTCATTTAATTTGTCTTCCCATTTACCACAGAATGTTTTCCACTCTGAGTTTACATAATCATTGGCTAATTCTAGTGTTTCCATGATGTCAATCTCATTGGCGCCATCAAATACCGGTGTCGCCACTTTGAAGCCTAACGCTTTTGCAGCTAACCCAAGGTGAACCTCAAGAACTTGACCGATATTCATACGTGAAGGTACACCAAGTGGATTCAATACGATGTCCAAAGGTCGACCGTTTGGTAAGAAAGGCATGTCTTCTACCGGCAAAATACGAGAGATAACACCTTTATTACCATGACGTCCTGCCATCTTGTCGCCAACTGAGATTTTCCTCTTTTTAGCAATGTATACTCTTACGGACTGATTGACACCCGGTGCCAATTCATCCCCATTTTCTCTTGTAAAAACATTAACATCGACAACAATACCTTTAGCACCATGGGGTACTTTTAGGGATGTGTCTCTAACTTCACGGGCTTTCTCACCGAAGATGGCTCTAAGGAGTCTTTCTTCAGCTGTTAATTCCGTTTCACCTTTTGGTGTTACTTTACCAACTAGAATATCGCCAGATCTAATCTCCGCTCCAATTCTTATAATACCTCGCTCGTCTAAGTCTTTTAATGCATCGTCGCCAACACCCGGCACGTCTCTGGTGATTTCTTCAGGACCTAGCTTGGTGTCTCGTGCTTCTGCTTCGTATTCTTCAATATGTAATGATGTGTACACGTCGTCTTTTACCAGGTTTTCACTAAGAAGAATCGCATCCTCAAAATTGTACCCTTCCCAAGTCATGAAACCAATCAATGGATTCTTTCCTAGGGCGATTTCTCCATTACTGGTAGAAGGTCCGTCTGCTAGTACATCACCTTTAAGCACTTTTTGACCTTTATTGACCAAAGGCCTCTGATTGATACATGTACCTTGATTGCTTCTTGAGAACTTTGTCAGACGGTAATAATCTTTTTGACCTGCCTTCGTTTTGACTACAATTTCTTCTGAAGAAACACGTTCAACAACGCCATCATTTTTGGCTATTGCCATAACACCTGAGTCAACCGCTGATTTGTGTTCCATCCCTGTACCTACAATAGATGATTCTGTCATCAACAACGGTACTGCTTGACGCTGCATGTTTGAACCCATGAGCGCTCTATTTGCGTCATCGTTTTCAAGGAAAGGAATCATAGCTGTTGCAACTGAAAATACCTGCTTAGGTGATACGTCCATCAAATCGATTCTAATGTCTTCCATCTCTATGATATGCTCGCCAAAACGACCTGTAACATATTTATGTACAAAATGATTGTTATCGTCTAAAGGCTCGTTGGCTTGTGCCACACGATAGTTCCATTCAACATCTGCTGTCATGTACACAATATCGTCAAGGACGACAGGTTTTTCACCTGTTTTATCAATCTTACGATAAGGTGCCTCTATAAAGCCGTATTCATTGATACGTGCATAACAAGCAAGGGAGTTAATCAGACCAATGTTCGGACCCTCAGGCGTCTCAATTGGACACATACGCCCGTAGTGAGAGTCATGAACGTCTCGAACCTCAAAACCTGCACGTTCTCTTGATAAACCACCAGGGCCTAAGGCTGATAAACGTCTTTTATGGGTCAACTCTGCCAGTGGATTGGTTTGATCCATGAACTGAGACAACTGAGAACTACCAAAAAACTCTTTGATAGCTGCTGTCACAGGTCGAATATTAATTAAAGTCTGAGGTGTGATGCCTTCAGGGTCTTGGATCGTCATACGTTCACGAACAACTCTTTCCATTCTTGATAAGCCAATACGGAATTGGTTCTGAAGCAACTCACCTACAGCTCTTATACGACGATTCCCTAAATGGTCGATATCATCTTTAACACCAACACCATGCTCTAAATGGATATTATAATTAATAGAAGCGATAATGTCTTCTTTTGTAATATGTTTCGGAACCAATCTTGCCACATTTTTGGAAATGGCTTCAATAAGTTCGTCACCTTCGTATTCCGCCATTAATTCAGCAAGCACAGGATAATAAACATGCTCAAATATGTCTAATTCTTTTCGATTCACTTGGACATACCGATCAATATCTACCATCATATTAGATAGGATTTTGACTTTTTTATCTTCTACAGTTACATAAACATATGGTACCGCAGCATTTTGGATATCATCTGCCTTTTCAGGAGTTAAGACTTCACCTGCTTCTGCTATGACTTCACCTGTGGTTTGGTCAATAACATCTTCTGATAAAGTTTGTCCTGCAATTCTAAACATGAAAGATAGCTTTTTATTGAATTTATAACGGCCTACTTTAGCCAGATCATACCTTCTTGGGTCAAAAAACATAGAATTGATTAAAGACTCCGCACTTTCAACTGACGGCGGCTCACCCGGACGTATACGTTTGTAAATCTCAATGAGACCCTCTTCATAACTACCCGTATTATCTTTTTCAATACTTGCAAGGATTTTCATTTCCTCACCAAAAAGTTCCTTGATTTCTGCATCTTTTCCTATACCTAGGGCACGGATCAGAATTGTAACCGGAACTTTTCTGGTTCTATCCACACGTACATGAAAAATATCATTGGAATCCGTTTCGAATTCCAGCCATGCACCTCTATTGGGTATTACAGTAGCTGAATAAAGTTGCTTCCCAATTTTATCATAATTGATATTATAATAAATACCAGGTGAACGTACCAACTGACTTACGATGACTCTCTCTGCACCATTGATGACAAAAGTTCCGGTAGGTGTCATGAGTGGTAAGTCACCCATGAAAATCTCGTGTTCCTTGATTTCGTCTTTTTCCTTGTTAAAAAGTCGGACTTTGACTTTTAGTGGGGCCGCAAAAGTGGCATCACGATCCTTACACTCTTCCATTGAATACTTGATTTCTTTGTTCAGAGCAAAGTCAATAAATTCAAGCTTAAGATTGCCGCTGTAATCGCTTATTGGGGAAATATCGCGAAATACTTCTTTCAATCCTTCATCTAAAAACCATTGATAAGAATTCTTTTGTACCTCGATTAAATTAGGCATTTCAAGAACTTCTTTTTCGCTAGAATAGCTCATTCTAAGACCTGTTCCGTACTTAATTGGTTTAATCCTGTTTTTCTCCATGGTATAGTTTCACCCCTTGGCTATATGATTTATTATAAATACACACTTCATGTTTGTGTATAAAAGTGACGATACCCTGCCAAACACACTATTTAACTGGCTTTCATAGTAAATTCTAACCACCCTAGCCTATAAATGAGCATACAAAGCCATATTAACGCATTAACAAATAATATCACACCTTATATTAGGTGTCAAGAATAATTCTCCAACAAAAAATGACATTCTAATTGCAGATTTTTTTCTATTCTTTATATAATTTTTCTGACGATCTTCGTAAAAACCATGATCTTTCTCTAAGCCTTTACGAAAACCATCTTGTATGCTAAACAAATCTTTTTATATAATATGAAACCGAATCTT
The DNA here is from genome assembly GCA_002841435.1 of Firmicutes bacterium HGW-Firmicutes-3. Classification (GTDB taxonomy): domain Bacteria; phylum Bacillota; class Clostridia; order Lachnospirales; family Vallitaleaceae; genus Petrocella. The sequence continues at coordinate 4,198 of PGZS01000162.1, forward strand.
TACCATTATACAAAAAAACTAAAACAAATCCATTATTTGTTCTAGTTTCCATGATGATAATTAACCCCTAGATTCTAAAATCCAGGGGTTAGTTATAGTATTATTTAAGTGTAATTTGAGCGCCAACTTCTTCAAGTTTAGCTTTCATTTCATCTGCTTCCGCTTTTGTTACGCCTTCTTTAACTGCTGTTGGTGCACCTTCAACTAAGTCTTTTGCTTCTTTAAGACCAAGTCCGGTGATTTCTCTTACCACTTTGATAACTTTAATCTTTTGAGCACCTGCTGATGTTAACTCAACATCAAACTCAGTTTTTTCTTCTGCTACTGCTGCTTCTCCGCCGCCTGCTGCTACTACAACACCAGCTGCTGCTGACACGCCAAATTCTTCTTCACATGCTGTAACAAGCTCATTGAGTTCAAGTACAGTTAATTCTTTGATTGCTTCTATTAGTTCTTGAGTTGATAATTTTGCCATTGTGTGACACCTCCGTATATTATTATTCTTCTATTTTTTCTTCTGTGGTTACTTCAGTTTCAACTGCAACTTCTTCTACTACTTCTGCTACTGGTTCAGCTACTTCTGCTACGCCGTCTTGGATAAGTCCTGCTGCTGTCGCTGCGCCTGTTTCAGCCGCTTTGTCTGCAACTGCTTTGATGGTACGTGCGAATGTAGAAATAGGTGATTTGATGCTTCCAAGTAATTTCGAAAGCAGTTCTTCTCTAGATGGAATAGCAGCGATTTTGATAATCATAGCATCATCATAATAAACACCTTCAACAACACCTGCTTTGAATTCAAGATTCTTGAATGCTTTTGATTGCTTAAGCAATACTCTAGGTCCTGCAGTAGGATCTTCATAACTGATGGCTATTGCGCTGGGTCCTGCCAAATGTTTTTCTAATACTTCAAATTCAGTCCCTTGGAATGCAAAACTCATCATTGAATTCTTAAACACTTTGTATGTTACGTTTGCTTCACGTAATGTCTTGCGAAGCTCAGTGTCTTGTTCAACTGAAAGGCCACGGTAGTCAACCAACACGATGGATGTAGCACCTTCTATTGAATCCTTGATGGTTTTGATTACAGATTGTTTTTCTTCGATTCTTGGCATTTAGTACACCTCCTTGATTTATTTATTGGGGCTTGCCATAGACTTG
>PGZS01000163.1 GCA_002841435.1 Firmicutes bacterium HGW-Firmicutes-3
GTACTTAAATTCTTACCTTTAGATGTGAGAGGAGGCGAATAATATGGACCAAAATCAAAATGAACCTCAATTTAATGCCAAGGCAGAATTTGATAAAAGTATGGAACGTGCCAAAAAAGAAGTGAAGAAAAATATGCGTTATGGTTTCTTAGGTGCCATTGTTATTCTAGCCATTATCTTCTTAAGCAATAGCTTTTACATCGTGAGGGAAGATGAAGTGGCTACCGTTAGACAACTTGGAGAAATCACACGTATTGTCGTGGATGCAACCAACACACAAGCACAGCTTCAAAATGATCTGGACCCTAGGTTTAAAGATGTTATTGTCGACACTCAAAAAGGTTTAAAGTTCAAGATTCCTTTTATAACAACAGTAGAAAAAGACACAAGCAAACTTTTGACCTATTTTTCCAATACGGCTAATATCAACACCCAAGATAAAATCAAATACGATATTAATATGTATGCTCAGTGGCGTATAACCCACCCGGGTATATTCAATACTTCACTTGGTACAGTTACCAGAGCCAATTCAAAAATTGATGAAATCACATACGCAGTAGTTATCGACCGAATCAACAGACTTAACAGCTCAGATTTTCTTGCCAATAAAGCGGCTTTATTTGACATACTTGAGTCGGCGAGACAAGAGTTGAATGTGAACTTAGCCAACCAAGGGATTATGCTTATTGATATAGATGTGTACAGAACAATCCTACCGCCATCTAATATTGCTTCAACATATGAAAAGATGGTACAGGAAAGAGCTGCAATTGCCCAACAGATTCGTTCGGAAGGCCTTGAATTCTATCAAAACACTGTAGCTGATACAGATAGAAATGTTGCTGAGATTAACGCAGGTGCCATTCAGGAGACAGAGACCATTAAAGGTCTTGCGGATTCAGAAGCTCTTGAAATTTATGCCAGTGGATTTAGTAAGGATCCTGAGTTCTATGAGTTTTGGAGAACCTTACGTTCTTATGAGAACGTCATCGATGCTGATACGATTATTTACTTAGATCGTAATAACAGCTACTTGAAGCTCTTCTCAGGCGGTCAATAAGTCATAAAGAGGCTCATCACATTTGAGCCTCTTTATTATTTCGTATAAACAAAATTGATTTTTGTGTTGTCCTTGAACGCATAAAGATGTATAATTATAAACAAAATAAGTATAATATACAGTAGTTTTGAAAGGATAGATTATGAAAAAGATATTTGTAGATGGTTTAACAGGCACAACCGGTCTAGTTATACATGAAAGACTGAGTCATTACGATGAAATAGAAATCCTTGAGATTGATGAAGACAAGAAAAAAGACTTAGATGAAAAAAAGAAGTTCCTTAATGCCGCAGATATCGTTTTTCTATGCTTACCTGACCAAGCGGCCAAAGAATCTGTTGCGCTTATTGATAACCCAAATACGAAAGTCATAGATGCCAGTACAGCTCATAGAACGCATAAAGACTGGGCATATGGTATTCCTGAATTATCAGAGCAACATAGAACAAGGATTATGACGTCTAATAGAGTAGCCAATCCGGGTTGTCACGCCTCTGCATTTGCTTTAGCGGTATATCCTTTGGTTAAGGCCGGGATTATAGCGGATGATTACCCTGTTACAGTACACACACTGACAGGTTATAGTGGTGGTGGAAAAGAGCTCATAGCAAAGTATGAGGATAGGCGTGAATTTAATCCTTATCACAGAGCACCGAGACACTATGGCCTTGGTTTGGATCACAAGCATCTTCCGGAGATGAAGCTTCATGCCGGCTTGAGTGAAGAACCTTTATTCAATCCTATAGTAGGTAATTTTTATAAAGGTTTGGTAGCAACCATACCAATAAAAACATCTCTCATGAAAATAAAGAAAACAGGAAGAGAGATTCAACAGTTATTAGCCGATTACTACAAAAAATCATATTTTGTTAGGGTGAACCCTTATGATTCAAATGATAATTTATTTGACGGTGGTTTTGATGTGACCGGATCGAATGATACAAATTATTGTGATTTATTTGTGTTCGGTAATGATGAGAAAGGCACTGTGGTTATTATGTCCAGATTGGATAACCTAGGCAAAGGTGCTTCAGGTGCAGCCCTACAGAATATGAATATTATGTTGGGACTGGATGAATGGACACATTTAATATAGAATCAGAATTTATTACGCGTGTTTTCGAAAATATTGGCTAAAATCAATTGTTTTTAATATATTAGAGGAAGTCTACTGTACTAGACTTTTTCTTTTTTTGTAATCATCTAGAAAAAGGAAACCAATGTAGATAAGCGTTATAAGTGCTACCAGGTTCATGATATCATAGAAGCGCCCTATACCATAATCATCAATAAGAAAACCACCGAGCAGACTGGCTATGATTGAAGATATGCCAAAGGTGACACCTGCAGCAATAGTTTGAGCACTCGCCAAAAGTCGCGTTGGTGTAATCTTAACCACATAGAGCTTGAAAGAAGCTAAAAACAGACTAAAGCCGATACCTTGCAAAATAGCTGTTAATATGGCTTGAGTGGGTGTGGTGGCTATGGTGAGTAAATAAACTCTAAAAAAGGTAATCACGCCAACGATTAAGAAAATCTTGAGTGGTGCGATCTTAGAAATAATTCTACGAGCATAGATAAAACCAATAACCTCAGTAAAAGCAGCAAAAGCGGCGGAAATACCTATATGTGATGCATTACCACCAATATTTTTGAAGACATATATATAAAAATTATTAATGCCCATATGGGTTATAAATAATAGCATGCTGTATATCAGGATGGCAACATATGCTTTATTTTTTAGTAAGGATTTTACATATATTTTTTCTTTAGTATGTGGCTCTTTAATGGTATCGGTCTTCGTTAGAAAAGCCATAATCCAAAGAAAACCGGCAGTTACGACATATGCATAAACAATGATATCATAACCATATTTTATTACAAAGCCGCCAAAGAACAAGGTCATAATAGCAAATCCAAAAGAAGCACCGGCACGCATAAACCCATATAGACTTGAGTCAAGTCCCTTTGTGGATAGAATCCAACTGTCAAGTAAGGATTCAAGAGGCAGCCATACAAAGCCAATCAGTGACATAACCATAATCATCGGGAATAAGTGTTTAGCAGCAAAACCAAAACCAATAACAAAAAGAATCAACATGAGTAAGGCAACTAAGAAAACATATTTGATTTTTGAGGTTTTATCACTGATGAATCCAAGTACATATTGTCCCATGACACCAAAAACGGTAGACATAATAATGGTTAGAGCAATGAGCTTGCTGCTGTACCCAAGATTCTCAAGATAGGCGATATAAAAAAGACCAAAGGTCCCCCATGAAAACCATAGTAAAAACTGAATGATAGTAAAATTGATTTGAATTCTATGTGTATGCATTATGAATCCTTTCCTTATGTTTTAGGATAAGCAAATAGACAAACTACTTCAAACACCATTCATCATATAACTAGAAGGTTTAAGTTGCAAGTGTATTTTCAATAAAATGTTGAAAGGAGGTATAGAACCAATAATCATGAGGTGATAAAGTCACGCATGTAGTTTCTTTAAATATAAAAGTAGGTTAACCGCATAAATTAATAGGTAAAACTATGGTGTATACCTTGTCAATACTAGGGTATAGTGATAAACTGTTACTAGAGTTGTAATTTTTATATTAGTATAAGAAGCATTAAAAGATGCCGCTTGATAAAAAGACAAATAAAGGAAAAGGGTGTTCATTATGGAGAAATATATTAATGAGGTAGAAATGGCGGAAATACTAGGAACCGAACATAGAGACCCCCATCATTTTTTGGGTATGCATCAGCAAGATGGTATATATTATATTAATGCTTATAAGCCATCTGCATATAAAATGGAAGTTCTTGACCTTTCCAATAACAAGCAAATAAAAATGACCCATGTAAATGGTGGTGGTATTTTTACAGCGGTTGTAGGCGAAGCACCAATAACCTATAAGCTGAAGATCGTTGAAAGCTCAGGTTATGAATGGGAAACGTATGATGCTTATTCTTATGATCCTATTATTCAAGAATTGGATATGTATTTGTTTGGTAATGGGACTCATTATGAGATTTACAAAAAGCTTGGTGCTCATCTTATGACCATTAATGGCGTCTTAGGAGTACAATTTGCCGTATGGGCACCAAATGCTAAAAGGGTTAGTGTTATTGGGGATTTTTGTGGTTGGGACGGTCGTGTATACCCACTAAGAAATGTAGAAAATTCCGGCATTTATGAAATCTTCATTCCCGGCTTGGTGGAAAATGAGAAGTATAAATTTGAAATAAAAACACAGGAAAATTATATTCTGGAAAAATCAGATCCCTATGCCAATTATGCTGAGTTTAGACCTAATACAGCATCTGTGGTGACGAATTTGGAAGGATATGAATGGCAAGATGATGCTTACAAAGAGCGTAAAGCATCTATGGATGTCTTGAATCAACCGATTAATGTCTATGAAGTACATCTTGGATCATGGAAGAAGTCGGAGGGTGAACCAGGCTATATGAATTATCGTGATATTGCTGAAGAATTAATCGGTTATGTCAAAGAGATGGGTTATACACATATTGAATTAATGCCAATTGCAGAGCATCCATTTGATGGTTCATGGGGTTACCAAGTAACGGGCTATTTTGCGCCTACCTCAAGATTCGGAACACCTAAGGATTTTATGTACTTTGTAGATCGATGTCATCAGAATAATATTGGCGTTATACTAGATTGGGTACCTGCACATTTCCCAAAAGATGCTCATGGCTTGGTTAATTTTGACGGTACAGCTTTATATGAGCATGATGATCCTAGAAAAGGTGAGCATCCACACTGGGGTACGATGATTTTTAACTATGGCCGTAACGAAGTGAATAATTTTCTTATTGCCAATGCGTTTTATTGGATTAATGAGTTTCATATTGACGGTTTAAGAGTCGATGCTGTGGCTTCCATGCTTTACTTAGATTATGGAAAAGACTATGGTGAATGGATACCAAACCCTCATGGTGGTAGAGAAAACTATGATGCCATAGATTTCTTCAAGCATCTGAATTCAATTCTTTATAAAGACCATCCGGATTTACTGATGATTGCTGAGGAATCCACATCATGGCCTGGGGTTTCAAGACCAACCAATTATGGTGGGCTTGGTTTTGGTCTGAAATGGAATATGGGCTGGATGAATGATTTTCTACGCTATCTATCCTTTGATCCGATACACAGACAATTTCATCATAATGATTTAACTTTTAGCATGGTCTATGCTTTTACAGAGAATTTCGCCTTGGTACTATCTCATGACGAGGTGGTTCATGGAAAA
>PGZS01000164.1 GCA_002841435.1 Firmicutes bacterium HGW-Firmicutes-3
AGATGGTTCTTTTTTGCCATCTTTTTCTTTGCAAAAAAATAGTATGACACACAGCGCCATACTATTTTCGATAAGGGCTATTTTCCGACGGCCCCTTTTTAGTATCCGTTTTTCTACAAGAAATATCATAGACAGAACATATCAAAACACTAACCTCACCATGTGTATTTACAATAACTGCCATTTATGTAAATAATTACAATAAAAAATTGCAAAATACAAAATAAAACAAAAAACACTTTACTTTCTGAGGCAACATTGCTATGCTATGATAAACAAATAAATAGACAATTTTTTGTAGAAGAAGAAAAGCAGTGAAAATAAAGAGGTTATTTTGTGTGGGAGTAAAGTGATAAAAAGCAATAGCGGTTATAAATCCTAATATAGTACAATACTTATACTATTCCCAAAGTAAAACAAGTAGTAAATCTTTTTATGGGAGAAAAGATATCTGGATTAGGATTATAATAAATAAATTAAACGTAGATATAGGAGGAAATAGAAATGGAATTACTAACATATGAAGATCTTGAGGTTGTTAATGGAGGAGATCGGGAAACTTATCAAACAGTTTTGGGTTTAATTACCACAGCTGTTACAGGCGGCAATGGTTATGCAGGATTAGCCGTAGGCTATTTTTCAGGAAAACACTATGACTATCTAGAAAAAAAATATGAAAATCATAGATTTAATCCTTCAACTTACCAACATCCATATAGAAAATTAAATTAATCATGAAAAGGTTGATTCTCAATTCTTTGATAATGTCTATTGCATTCATAATAATAATTGGTTTCGAATCTGAAATTAGTATCAGAACTTTTATTTATGCAATAATGTTTGGTGGTGTTTTTTTTGCAATGAACTACAAAAAGGGCAACTAATCATAGTAGGACTAACAATAACAGAAAAAGTTCTTCCGGTTCGCTTCTTAGCAACAAAAGTAACTAATCAAGTAGAAGAGGGTACAGACATATTGATGTTTGTACCCTCTTTTTAGTATCCGTTTTTCTACAAGAAACATCATAGACAGAACATATCAAAACACTACCCTCATCATGGACCAACCAGGGGCAACCAGGGGGACGGTTCTTCTGGTTAAGACAACCACGGGAACCAAGGGGACAGTTCTTCAGGTTAGGAAACCAAGGGGTCACATCATCTATTTGTTACCTCTCATTGGCATGATTAAGAGAACAATATCTTAGAAAACATTATATTGATAACTTGTAAAAACTTTGTTATTATAGATATTATCGCAACAGAGGAGGTAAAAATGAAGAGTTTATATTTTAAAACAGTTCAAGACGTAGTCAATGAAATAAAAAACAATCCTACTCTAGGATATGTATTTCATGTACCAATTAGTATAATTCATGAATTGGCTTCACATACTAATGATAATATTGTTTTGGTGTCTACTTCGGGTGAGTATTCTTCTAATGGTTATGAAAATGGTGCTATAAGTGGTTTTTCATATAAGAAAGAAATATCAGAGATTATAGAAATTAAAAATCCTCCTGTATTAAGCAAGTTTGACTTAGAAGTGGGCTATAACAAAGTGAAGAACAATAAAAATGCTTTTATGTTATTGTTTTTAGATGGGTTATCAAATGATGAAGAAATGGTTATGACGACCTTTTATTTTATGAAAGATGACTTCAAAATCCTTGGCGGTAGCTCAGGTGATAATCTGAAGTTTGAAGAAACTGTCATTTTTATCGGTAAGAAAAAAGTTTGTCATGTGGCCATATATTTTGATATGAATTCTAAAACCCAATTACTTAAAGAAAACCTTTATGTACCGATGAGTGATAAAATCCTAATTACCGATGCAGATCCCATTAATCGTATAGTTAAAAAAATAAATAATCAACCCGCAGCAACAGAGTATTCTAGATTGCTAGGTATTAGTGAAAGTGATTTGCCAAATCACTTTATGAATAATCCACTTGGTAAACTCTATCAAGATGATATATTAATTGCCTCACCTCAAAAAGTCAATCCAGATAAGTCGATTACTTTTTATTGTCAAATTATGCCAAATACTTTTGTCTATTTACTTCAACCTGTAGATCCCATAGAAAAATTAGGCGAGACAATGAAACGAATTGATTTTAGGCCGAGTTTTATGTACGTAATTAATTGTATTTTAAGAAGTCTAAAATTCCAAAACGAGAACAGATGGAAGCAAGTCGATAGCTGTATCCTGGGTGTATGTAAGAATACAACAGGATTTATTAGTTACGGTGAACAGTTTTATAAACATCATGTCAACCAAACAATGGTTGTACTTGCTGTAGAATGAGGTGGCGTATGTTTAAACAAAATAAAAAAAAGAATAATGATGGTAATTTACAGATACAAAAAATGGTTACGATTCCAGAAGATGAATATAATTACTTATTAAAAAACTTGAAATTAGCAAAGCTGGATACAGAGTTAAACGATGAAATTAATATAGAATTCACCGGATTAATGAAGCAAGAAAGTACGACAACCTTTGGTCTTCGAGAACTCTCAAGTGCGGTGGATTATACGACAGGTGAGGTTGGAACAATACAAAGCCATTTGTCGGAGTTTGCTAAAAACAGTGAAGAGACAAAAGACAATGCAGAACAAGTATATGATCGATTAAAAGAATCTGCTAAGGAAATCGAACAGGCAAAAATAGAAATCCAAGAAATTGTAACAAAAATGAAAAATATGTCTGAGATATTTCATAATTTCAACAGTGATTTTGGAATACTAGAATCACAATATGTAGACATTGTAGCTTTTGCCGAAGTGATTACGAAAATAGCTAGTCAAACAAATTTACTTTCGTTGAATGCATCAATAGAAGCTGCAAGAGCAGGAGAAGCTGGAAAAGGTTTTGCTGTTGTAGCTGGAGAAATCAAGAAGCTAGCAGAACAAACGACAAAGAATGCCAATGATATCATAGGATCACTTAATAAGATGACAGGAACAATTAAACAATTAGGAGATAAGGCCAATACGAGCAATGAAGTTGTTACAACTTCCGTTAAGCTTATAGACAACACTGCAGCAAGTTTTGATCGGATTTTTCAAAGTGAAGCAAGGGTTCAGTCTCAAGTTGACTCTGTCCAATCATCGCAAAAAGCAAATTTAGTTGAAGTACAGAAGATTGCAGATGCAATAGAAAAAGTTGTCACAAAATTTATTGATCAGAATAATGAGTTAGAGCAGCTAATATCTAGTATTCAAACAAAATCTGACTATTATCAAAAAATCTTAAACTACTTAAATCAAATTAAACGATTAAAAGATTAGCCGAAAACCAAGGAGAACGAATCAAGGGGACGGTTCTTCCGGTTCGCTTCTTAGCAACAAAAGTAAATAATCAAGTAGAAGAGGGTACAGACATATTGATGTTTGTACCCTCTTTTTAAGTATCCGTTTTTCTACAAGAAATATCATAGACAGAACATATCAAAACACTAACCTCATCATGTGTATTTACAATAACTCCCATTTATGTAAATAATTATAATAATAAAACTCAAAATACAAAATAAAACAAAAAATACTTTACTTTCTGAGGCAGCATTGATATGCTATGATAAACAGCTAAGCGCAATGGCTAACCAATCCAATAAATATTGAAATTTTGAATTCTAATGTATCTATTAGTGCACCTGTTGGTTATCGAAATACAGTCAAGAAAGTTAGCGAAAGGTATAATGTACCATACTCTGGCGTTATCATTAAAGGTGATTTTATGAAATTTAAAAAGTTTAATATTTATAAATTTAGAAAACCATTATCTATTTTTTATGTCATTTTTATTACATCTTTATTATTTCTTGGAGGTTGTAGTCATATGCCATTACAAACAGGAAAAGATAATATGAATACAATTGAATCAATAGCATACGATGAAAATTCAAATGAAGAATGTCTCGTGTATATCAAGGAGAATAACGTCTATGAGCCTTATATTGTAATTACATCTGATTATGATGGAAATGTGCTACTTCTTAGAAAATACTTGTTGGCTGATACAATGCCATTCAACGAGAATGAAAGCCATATGTGGGCAAGCTATGAAAACGGCGGATATTATGAAGACAGTAGCATTGATAAATATTTGAATGCAGAATTTTTCAATACAATTGACCAATCTGTTAAAGATTCAATTGTAAACAGCACTATAGTAATAACTGATAAGAGCAGTTTAGGAGTTACAGGCGAAATATCAGCGACGATTTCGCGAAAAGTATTTCTCTTATCTCTTAAGGAGTTAGATGGTCCGGAATCTAGAGCAAGTGTTGCAGAGGGAACAACCTTGAAATATTTTAAGGACGATTATACCCGGCGCGTTGCAGATTTGCCAAATGGTGAGAAATCAGCTTACTGGACGCGTACATCTGCAACTTGGGAGACATATACTGTAATCACGATAGGTGAAGGAGCAGGAGTGGGAAGTGCAGATATTGACAGCGGGGTTCGACCGGCATTTTGTATGAAAAAGGATACTGGAATCACACAAAGTGAAAATGTTGTAAGTGGACAAACTGTATACGTTATTGAATAAGTTCAATGTAATTTTATAAAAATAAAGGTATCACCGTAGGTGTTATCAATAAAAAAAGAACGACCAGGGGGACGGTTCTTCCGGCTCAGCTAAATACGATAAAGTAAGGGATATAGCAGAAGAAGGTACAGACATATTTGTGTTTGTACCTTCTTTTTCAATACAAACGACCAGTGCTCCATATAAAAACGTTCCATAGAAAGGAAAAAAGACTTATCTTAGATTGCGACTATAATTGATGTTTTTATAGGGACAATATTTTAGAAAAAATTATGTTGATAACTTATAAAAGCTTTGTTATCATAGAAATTAGTGGCAACCAAGGGGGGCAGTTCATCTGAGTCATATGGGCTATATAATATGATTTTTACTGACACGAGTTCTCGTGTGTCAGTAAGTGAGTTTGTCTGAATGATTAAGGTGAATTTAGTAAAGTTTTGGGGGATAAGTATATGAATACATCAAAAAAGAATAGGATTATTGCAGGAGTTAAATGTGTACTTCCGGATTCGGTTTGCAGAAAATTAAGTAAGGTTCGTGAAAAATCTAGCAAAGTAATCTATAGTCATTTTCCAGAATTATATAGATATACAGGAAGAGTTACAAAACTTAAAAAAGATATTGAATTTCCACCATTTCATAAAGGGAACAAAAAAATCAAATTTGGTCCAATAGCTTAC
>PGZS01000165.1 GCA_002841435.1 Firmicutes bacterium HGW-Firmicutes-3
TGCTTGCAATAACACAAGCGGATGTGGCGGAATTGGCAGACGCACTAGACTTAGGATCTAGCGCTTTACGGCGTGGGGGTTCGACTCCCTTCATCCGCATTAAGGACCTACTAGTTAGGTCCTTTTTGCATGTCTCTCACATTTATTATAGACACTTCCAGATTAACTGCCATCATATTATTTATGCTATTATTTTTTGATCATAAATGCGCTTATAGCAAAACGATTGGATGGGTTATACTTAACTGGACAGTTATTTAAGGTCATGTATGATAAATCAATAAACCTAAAGGAGTACAAACTATGACCGAGTCTAAAAGACCAAGACGTACATTCACACCAGAATTCAAACACCAAATTGTCCAACTTTATAAAAACGGTAAACGAAAAAGTGAGATAACGAAAGAATATGATGTTGGCTATTCAACCTTTGAAAGATGGATAACTCAAGAATCAAATAGCGGTTCCTTCAAAGAATAAGACAATTTAACCCCAGAGCAGAATGAGTTGGCTAAGATCCGTAAACTAAGCCGGAAATTATTGATGGAAAACGACATTTTAAAGCAAGCACTCACAAATTCACTACGTAAACCACCTACGGTGCCGATATCTTTCGGTTACTACTGATCTTAGGATGAAGCTGGTCGTAACTGAAGTTACTGCTCGCTATGCAACCTAAGTAAATGTGATTAAAAACAATCTTCGCAAATACTCAGTGTCAGCAATGTGCAGAGCCCTAGGTCTTTCAAGAAGCACTTATTACTATGAAGCAAATCTAAAAAAAGACGAATCCGAACTCGTTCATAAAATCAAGTATATATAAAGCAAGCCGTAATAATTATGGCACACGTAAAATCAAAAAGGAACAGGCTAAAGAAAACCTGGAAATCTCTCGTCGTCGTATTGGGCGTATAATGAAGCATGAAGGGTTGCCCTTACGATAACACTGTAGCAGAAGCAACCTTTAAAATAGTTAAAACAGAGTTTGTAAGGTAATATACTTTTGATAACTTGAATGAATTGAATTATGAATTAGCAGATTCTATTTACTGGTTCAACAATCAAAGAATACATTCATCGTTAGATTATTTGACACCCGTAGAGTATCGAAACATTCACCTTATAAAAAGTATCTAGAAAAGTGTTGACTATCCATCATATTCAAGATAATGTTCTCATACACTATACAGTCAAAAGAGTTGAGAACTAAACTTTTTTGACCACAGGTAAGGAGAGCAAGATGAAGACTCAAACAAGTTTACATTTAGTAGCAGAAAAGGTCCGCTTTCAGAATTGGTCAGAACTTATAAAAAAACTACCAGTCTCGCTCGGTTGATATGAGTATCGACAACTGGTGTCAACAAAAGGGGCTCACAAAATCTAATTACAATTATCGATAACAATGTGTGCGTGAGGCTTGTTTTGTAAATGTTCAAAGTCAAGAACCACCGTTCGTTGATTTGACTATGCCGGCAAAAGTTATACAGATTCAAGAAAAATCAAAAGTCGGTGACTTAGTAGCGATACGTCATAGTTCAAATAATCTTGTTTTGAGATATCTTTATAGTATCACCAGAGCTAATAAAATGTAGTTAGCATAAAATAAAACGATTGTAAAGTGCCGTTGGTAATTCACTTAAAGTACCAACGGCACTTAGCATTCATATTTTTCTATGTTACAGTTAAATAGATATCAATATATTACGTAATATCTACTGAAACAAAAAAACGAACAATACTCAAATAAGGAGCAAACAAAGAGGAATCATGAAAAAATTAGGATTTAAACAAATCATTTCTTTAACACTCGTTTTCGTGTTGTTAACAGCTAATATACTTACAGTATCTGCTAAAAGCGATAACACGAAAGATATAGAAATAAATAAGCAACTTGTCCAGTATGAAAAAGATATTGAAAAATTTGATAAGTCACTATCTAAAGCTGACAAACTCGATAAAGAAACTAAGGAATTACTAATTGAGGGTAAAAGAAAACAACTATCCTCAGAATATGATAGTCTATTTGACGCCGCAATAATGGCAACTGACATTGATACTTCGGAGGATACTACATTTGGTATAATGGCTTATGGAAGTACTAATCCCTCCACAGTTCCTTCATATGCACTTGGTTATAACATCTCAAGAAGCTTAGGTAACATTTCCAAATGGGAAGATGGTGGAGGTGATTCAGAAGCGTCACTTGGAAATTACAACAATCAGAATGGCGTATATGGTTATTCATTATTACCATTCACTCAAGATAATCCATATTCCTGGACTGGATATAAATTCAACATAACAGGATCAGGTAAACAAGATGCAACTTTCAAAGTAAATGACATTGAATCTTTTGTTGCATTATCATCTTATACTTTGGGGGGAGTTGCTAGTTCATCAGTTTCCATAAAGTTATTCGACCAAACAGAGGGGTCATATGTTGAAATAGACCAAATAGCGTATGCTAATGCCGTCGGTGTTGGAGGTTATGGGACGCTAAGTACTGATGGGTCTTATTCAATTACAGGCGAATTAGAAGCTGGTCACACCTATCTTTTTTATGTAGTAACGTATGGGACACGAAACGGTCCTTCCTCTGTAGGGTATCCAAAGTTTTCGGACGGTATGCAAGGTACTGAATGGGATTTCTTCACTCTTAAATATTAAAGGAGAATTTGATGATTATAGTAAATATCCTCATATACATTGTAGGCCTAATTATATCATTTAGACTAAAAGTAAATAAACCAATATTGTACTTCTTTTTGCTGAATGTAATTGTTTATGGTTTATCATTTGTAAGTTCTATTATGAATAATAGTATCTTCAATGACCTTTTTATAAATAACCCCAAACTTATTTTATTTTTACTCTCATATCCAATGACTCTATTAGATATTATAGCGAACTTGCTACTCATAATTGGATTGTTTAGGATTTATAAAAAGAGCTAACGCACCAGATTCTAGACGAAGTAGCAATCAATGATGAAAATCTGAAGTTGCTAAGTGAACGCCTAATAACTACGTACTCATTATTAGGCGGTTTACGTCAGTCTAGTAATTCCAGAGGCTAATAATTCATATGACACCATCCGCATTACAAAAAAAGAATCTACTGAGTAGATTCTTTTTTTGTTACTCAAGGAAAGTCTATGCTATATTAATGCGTTGAAGCATCGCATTAACTATCAAGGAAATCTTTCCTGCCGGAACAATTTGCTTTGCAAAGCGAGGCGTAGCCTCTTTATTCTTCTCAAGGAAAGTCATACTTTAGCACTCAGCCTTGAAGCGTAGCAGAATACGTCAAAGACCTTTCCTGTCGAACCGTTCAGAAATATGAGCAGAGCTCATAACGAAGCGAAGCCTCTTTGTTCTTACAATAACTCATCAACAGTATTTAACCGACAAAGGGCATTATTTTGATAACGGCCGTCCTCAGTAACTTCCTTTCCAAACCAGTCCGGTGTAGCAAAATCATGAGCGGCTTCTAAGGTAGGGAACTCCACCTCGGCCATGATAAGACCCTCCAGTCGGTCCCTAAAGACATCCAGTTCAATGGTGTAATCACCATAAGGAATAAGGTATCTGGTTTTATGAATTAAGTAATAATCCAACTTTGAAGATAGATGTTCGAATTCCACTAGGGATATAGGAATCTCGAATTCTTCTCGGGCAAGTAACCCTTTACCTTTACAAGTTAGGAGATACTCATCATTAGATTTGCGTATACGTATGACGGGGTTGGTAGAAACATAGCCTTGAAGAATTTCTTTTTTGGGATATGTGGTCAATTGGTTAGGTATATTTGACACAATGAATTTTCTTTCTATTTCCATTCTAAAAACCTCACTTTTATGATAAACTAGGGTTATGTAAATCGATATTAGGATTATCTTATATTATAAACCATAATCTGATAAAAAGCATGATAGCTTATTGGATTATAACGGAGGTATTTTATGGCAAAAATGGCAATATTCTTAGCAACCGGATTTGAGGAGATTGAAGCGGTTAGTACCATAGATGTTTTAAGAAGAGGTGGTATGACATTAGACTTAATATCTGTATCTGGTAATTTAGATGTTACTGGTGGCCACGATATAACAGTGAAATGTGACCGCCTATTTTACGAAGTGGATTATTCAGAGTATGAGGTACTCATATTGCCTGGTGGTATGCCGGGTACAGAGAATCTGAGTAAGCATGAGAGCCTGATGGCGCTTTTGCCTGCTTTTTACTCTTCAGGCAAAAAACTGGCGGCTATATGTGCGGCACCTAGCATACTCGGTGACCTTGGATTACTGACAGGTAAGAAAGCGACCGCTTATCCGGGTTACGAAGCCCATTTAAAAGGTGCTACTATGAGTGGCAATCAGATTGTCACTGATGGTAACATTATTACGGCAAAAGGTGCAGGCGTGGCCATGGCCTTTGGTTTAGAGATTCTAAAGTGGTATCTGGATGAGGCAGACATAATAGCGCTTCAAAAAAAACTGATACTGGCATAGTAAATAAAGAATCTGTAGCCTTAAGGGACATACAGATTCTTTGTTTGATTAAAGAAAGTTCTAGTTTCCAAATCAAACAAAATAGGAAGAAAAGTCGGTTTATTGCCACTAAATTAAGTATAGTAATCTAAATTCGACTGTGTTATAATGATTTAATGGTCAAACTTGGGTCATTATGCCCAGATTCAAAAATATAGCCTAAGGGCTGATTTGAAATAGATAATTGGTTAAAGTGTTAAAAATAGGTTTTTCTAAATTAAACTACAGCATATAGATTAGATTCTTTAACCATAATTAAATAAGAATAGAAGTTAATCAAGGAGGAACAAATCAATGAACACAAAAGTGGAAAAATTGGAAAACAGTATGGTGAAACTTGTAATCGAAGTGGATGCAAAAGAGTTTGAAAAAAGTTTACAAGCAGCCTACTTGAAGAATAGAGGCAAGATCACTATTCAGGGTTTTAGAAAAGGTCGAGCACCGCGTAAATTAATTGAAAAAGTTTACGGTGCTAACGTATTTTATGAAGATGCAGCCAATGGTATTATTCCTGATGCTTATGATCAAGCCGTAGAAGAAACCGGACTTGAAGTCATGTCAAGACCGGAAGTAGATGTTGAACAAATCGAATCCGGACAAAACTTCATTTTTACTGCAAAAGTTGCTGTAAAGCCGGAAGTGACCCTTGGGGATTATAAAGGTCTTGAAGTT
>PGZS01000005.1 GCA_002841435.1 Firmicutes bacterium HGW-Firmicutes-3
CCAGGCCAGATTAAGGTCAACGTAATCAGGGAAACCAGATCCATTGAATACGCTAAATAAAGTTAAGGCGTTATCTATTATAGATAACGCCTTTTTAAATGCTTATTTTGACACTTTTTGATGAGACATTTGAATCCATAAAAAGATTTTCTTGCAATATAACAAATGATAAACCAGATATAGAGGAATAATGGCCTAATAAATGAAAAAACACTTTTCAAATCTTGCAAAACATGCTATTCTATAGATAGACTGTTTTAATAAAATGGCCTATATGGTTATTAGGAGGCGCTTATGGCATACTACTCTCAATTTTCAAAAGAATCCTTGGATGCGCTACGTCTTGAACTGGAACAACAGTTGAAAAGATATAAGAGCGAAAACCACGACCTGAATATGGCCCGTGGCAAACCTTGTTCCGATCAGTTGGATCTATCTAATGCCTTGTTAGATATTAAGATACCGCTAGAAAAGAATCCGAACGACGATTATAGAAATTATGGCTCATTAGATGGTATTCCACAAACCAAGAATCTCTTTGCAGATATATTGGATGTGGATCCTTCAGAGATCATCATTGGTGGCAACTCCAGCTTGAACATGATGTACAGCACACTCGCTAAAGTCATGCTTTTTGGTACATCTGAAGAAGAAACACCATGGTGTCATGTAAAAGACCTCAAATTCTTATGCCCTGTACCTGGCTATGACAGACACTTTGCCATATGTCAAAAATTCGGCATGGAGATGATCAACATAGATATGACCGAAGAAGGACCGGATATGGATCAGGTTGAAGCCCTCGTGGCAAAAGACCCTTCCATCAAAGGCATCTGGTGTGTACCTAAGTTCTCCAACCCAACAGGTATCACCTATTCCGATGAAGTGGTGGAACGTTTAGCAAAGATGAAGACAGCAGCTTCGGATTTTCGAATCATCTGGGACAATGCCTATGTGGTTCATGAACTATATGAGGGTACACAGCCCCTTATGAACATCATGAAAGCATGTAAAGCCGCAGGTACAGGGGACCGACCTTATCTTTTCACATCCATGTCCAAAGTGACATTTGCCGGTGCCTCAGTAGCAGCGATGGCAGCCAGTAAGAACAACATTGATTTCATACTTGGCATCATGGGTGTTCAGACCATTGGATCTGATAAGATTAACCAATACAGGCATTCAGCCTTTTTAAAAGACCTACAAGGCGTCAAAGACCATATGAAGAAACACGCCAAGATTATCAAGCCTAAGTTTGACTTGGTCCTTCAGATCCTAGATGAGAAGTTATCAGACCGTCAGATCGCAACCTGGAGTGTACCAAGAGGCGGTTATTTCATTAATCTGGATGTTATGGAAGGTTGTGCTAAGGAAGTGGTTTTAATGGCAGAATCCGTTGGCCTTAAGCTCACACCGGCCGGTGCGACCTATCCTTACGGTAAGGACCCTTGTGACCGAAACATTCGAATTGCACCCACTTTTCCACCTATGGATGAACTGAAAAAAGCCATCGAGATCTTATGTGTCTGCATTGAGTTGGTATCCATTCACAAATACCTCCAGCGATTTGATCACAAAATAGAAATGGCTCAATAATTTATAAGATAGATAGACTGAGAAAAAATTTTTCTTAGTCTATTTCCACATTACCTTAACCACAGAAAGCCGATTATGTGCTATACTATTCTAAGAAAATATAAAGAATAAGTAAGACCTTAACCCATCATCAAGCTGAAAGGATACCAATATGAACAATACATATGAAACCCCACTAGGATCTAGGTATGCCAGCCCAGAGATGCTCTACCTATTCTCACCGGACAAGAAGTTTAAGACATGGCGTAAGCTATGGATCGCTTTGGCTGAAGCCCAGAAGGAACTGGGACTGGATATAACCGATGAACAGATAGAGGAACTAAAGGCTTATGCAGAAGATATTAACTACGAGGTTGCCATAGCCAGAGAAAAAGAAGTCCGTCATGATGTTATGGCCCATGTATATGCTTATGGTGAACAAGCCAAAAAAGCCAAGCCGATTATTCATTTAGGCGCTACCAGCTGTTATGTCGGGGACAACACAGACATCATCATCATGAATGAAGCACTAGCTCTGCTAAGAGAAAAATTGATTAATGTTATGGATAAGTTGGCAACATTTGCCATGACGTACAAAGATATGCCAACCTTAGGTTTTACCCATTTTCAACCGGCTCAACTCACCACTGTTGGTAAGCGCGCCTGTCTATGGTTAGAAGACCTTTTGCTGGACTATGAGGACATGAACCATCAGCTCTCCAAAAGACTCCTTAGAGGCGCCAAAGGCACAACAGGGACTCAAGCGACTTTTCTCAGTCTTTTTGAGAATGACCATGAGAAAGTCATTCGCCTAGATGAGTTGATTGCCGCTAAGGTAGGCTACACATCCTCATATCCTGTAACGGGACAGACCTACCCAAGGAAGTTAGACTCTCAATTCTTGAACGTCTTAAGCGGTATCGCCCAGTCAGCTTATAAGTTCAGTAACGACATGCGGTTGTTACAGAACCTTAAAGAAATAGAAGAACCTTTTGAGAAGAGTCAGATTGGGTCTTCTGCCATGGCTTATAAGCGTAATCCGATGCGAACGGAACGCATATCATCTTTGGCAAGACATGTGATTTGCAACGCCCTTAATCCGGCCATTACCGCATCAACCCAATGGTTTGAGCGTACGCTAGATGATAGTGCCAACAAGCGTTTGGCCATTCCGGAAGCTTTTCTTGCCGTAGATGCCATCCTTGAGATCTACATGAATGTGGTAGACGGCCTTGTGGTTTATCCTAAGGTTATACATAACCGTGTGATGAGCGAACTGCCTTTTATGGCAACAGAGATCATTATGATGGAAGGGGTCAAAAGAGGCGGCGACAGACAAGAACTTCATGAACTGATAAGGACCCATTCTATGGAAGCCGGTAAGCAAGTCAAGATAGAAGGTCTACCCAATGACCTTATCGAACGCATCCTGGCCGATTCAGAGTTCAAGATGACAGAAGAAGAGATGTATGCCATCTTAGCACCGGAGAACTTTATCGGTAGAGCGCCGGAACAAGTCGTAGACTTTATAGCAGGCTATGTTCAACCGATACTTAAATCCAATAAAGCCATATTAGGAAAAACAGCGGAACTATCCGTTTAAGAAGATAGAACAAGGAGGCAGGTAGTATGAAGATTGGATTCATCGGCATTGGAAATATGGGATCGGCTATGTTAAAAGGCGCATCCACCAAACTGGACAAGACCAACCTGACCTATACAGACATCAATAAGGCCATGATGGAAGAAATCAAAGCAGAAACAGGCATACCATATGAAGCTGACAACATAAGCTTAACCCGGTCTGTAGATGTTATCGTACTGGCTATTAAGCCTCAGTATTTAAAAGAAGTTATGGAAAACATACGCAGTTATGTCAAGCCCACACAGATTATTTTATCCATTGCTCCCGGTATTACCATAGAACATATTAAACACGCCTTAGGCGAAAAAATCAGAGTCGTACGAAGCATGCCAAACACGCCGGCGCTCGTACTAGAAGGCATGAGTGGGTATTGTTTTTCTCATGATGCTTATACACAAGCAGAAACAGACTTCATACGAGATTTCTTTGCGTCCTTTGGCCGTGGTATAGAGCTAACAGAACATCAACTGGACATGGTAGTCCCTATATCAGGGAGTTCTCCGGCCTACGGTTTTATGATGATTGAAGCCATGGCAGATGCCGGTGTCCTCATTGGATTACCAAGACAGATCAGTTATGAGTTAGCCGCCCAATCCATGTTAGGTGCCGCTAAGATGGTACTTGAGACCAAGACCCATCCGGCCGTTTTAAAAGACGCGGTATGTTCACCGGGGGGCACTACGATTGAAGCCGTAAGAGTCCTTGAAAGAACCGGCTTTAAGAGTAGCATCATAGAAGCCATGGTGGCATGTTACGACAAAACCAAAACTTTCCGATAAGGAGGATTTATGGAAAACAAATTCAGACGCATCAAGCGTACGGAGATACACAAAGGCAAGCGTGTTCATCTCTTTCATGACCGGTTGGTAACACCCACCGGTAAGGAAGTAGACTGGGAACTGATCATGCATCCCGGTGCATCAGCCGTCATACCCATTGATGAAGATGGGAAGATTGTTATGGTACGGCAGTACAGAAACGCAAGTGACGACTATGTCTTAGAGATTCCGGCCGGGGTATTTGATGCGCCCGACGAAGATCCCCTAGCTTGTGCCAAAAGAGAACTGGAAGAAGAGATCGGTTATACCTCAGAAGATGTAACCTTTTTGTACAAATTCTACTCAAGCATCGGCATCTGTGATGAGGTCATCCACATCTTTGTGGCAAAGAACCTAATCCTAAGCAGACAGAATCTTGATGACGATGAATTCGTCACCATCGAACGCTATACACTAGATGAACTGGTCGACATGGTCTTTGATGGCCGTTTGACCGACAACAAAACAATATCATCCATAATGACCTACAAAGTCAGCTTGGAAAGAGCATAAGGGCCTTATTAGAGAAGATGAGAATGAGGCGGCCCAAGAAGAAGAGACCAATGGTTTCTTCTTCTTGTAAGTTAATAACAAAACTATATAGTTGAACGACCATGTAAAGCCTATAGTTACGAAAGTATCAACGTAATCTATATGCTGAATATGGTCAGGTGAAACTTAGTTTTGTAAGTTCTGACGGATAATGGTCGACTTTCTTCTCTGACTTTGGTATAATTAGACCATCTTATAGTTTGAAGGGCGTAGTCATGAAACTGAGCGTGAAGGAATTTCTCGAGTACCTAGAACAAGTAAAAGGTGCATCGGACAATACAATTCAATCCTACCATAGGGATGTCAACCATTTTATCGAGTTTGTACAAGGACATTTCGACACCAAAGAGCTAAGTGGTATAACAGGCACACAACTGAATGCTTATATCAAAGATATGGAAGACAAAGGCAGAGCGCCTTCAACCATCTCTAGAAATATGGCTTCTCTTAGGTCCTTTTTTCATTACCTTATGCGACGCAACATCATTCGCAAGGACCCCACTGAGATGTTAATCACACCGAAGGTGGAGAAAAAAGCACCGGAGGTATTGACTTTCAATGAGATTGAGGTATTACTGGGTCAGCCTTATGAAAGCGATGATAAAGGTATTCGTGACAAAGCCATGCTTGAATTGCTCTATGCCACAGGGATTAGGGTTACAGAACTCATCGGGCTAGGTGAAGATGATATCAATATTACGATGGGCTACATTAAGTGCTCATCCTCTAAAAGTGAACGGATTATACCAATCGGACAAGCTGCACAGCTGGCTTTGTTCAAGTATATGAACGGACCACGCAACCATATGATCAAAGAAACCAACGAAAAGACACTATTTGTAAGTTGTCTTGGCGAGTCAATGAGCCGTCAAGGGTTTTGGAAGATTGTCAAGATTTATTCGAAAAAAGCCGGGATCAAAAAGAAAATAACACCCCATATTTTAAGACATTCCTTTGCTAGCCATTTAGTTGAGAACGGGGCAGACTTAAGGTCTGTGCAGGAGATGCTTGGCCATGCCAATATATCTACGACTCAGGTTTATTCAAGGTTGAATGATTTTAAATTAAGGGATGTCTATATAAAAGCACATCCAAGGGCTTAATTTAGCGTATTAACCAATTACATGAGGGCTTTAACAATAGGTTAACCTAGACTTTTTACCATGCAAATGATACAATTGTACAGGTGTGCCTATAGGATGATAAGTAAAAACAACCAAGGTATTAACTAATTTGGTGAAAAATTAACTAGTAGCAAGAAAATGATATAATGGGATGGTGACGTAATGAATCAGAAAATGAAGTTTTATTTGGTTTCAGGAATGGGGTTACTTGCGGTTCAAGGGATAATAGTCTTTCTAAGCTTGGGAACTTGGATAGGTTTATCACTTACAGTTGTACTGAGCATACTTGTTGTTGTGGGGGCAGATAGACTGTTTAATGCCACAGGATCTCAACATGGGTTCGGTAACGAACAAAAAGTGGATCACTCCAGATCCATAGCCGATGATCTAAAAGCCGGTCTAGACGAGAAGCTCTTTAACATTGCAGAAGGTTTGGGTTTTGACTCACAACAACTTCTGTGGTTGTCTCAAGACAACATCAACACCTTTAACAAGCTGGCCAAGATATCTTATGAGATTGAAGGCTTTAGTGAGCAAAACGCAGCCAGTTCAGAAGAAATCAACGCAAGCATCAACGAATTGGTGGGCACCTCTACCAACTTAAACAGCAGTGCTCTAGAGATTGAAAAGCATTCACAAACCTCTATAGAAATGCTCGAGAAAAACAAAAAGACCATACAGAGCATCGGTGATTTCATGCTCAGCTTGAATGAAGTGACCACCGTAGCCACCGATAACAACGTGGAATTACAAAGCTCCTCCAATAAGATCTATGAGATCGTAGATTATATCCGTAAGATCTCCAGTCAAACCAATCTACTTGCTCTGAATGCGGCTATTGAAGCAGCAAGAGCCGGCGAAGCAGGACGCGGCTTTGCCGTCGTTGCTACAGAGATTCGTAAGTTGGCAGAACAGACCGATGAAGCCATCTCTGTTATTGAAGGTGTGGTCAAAGGTATCCTAGCTAAGATTACCACTTCCAACAACGCCATGAGTCAGATTGGCGATCGTATGAACGATGTGGACAATGTTATTAAGGAATCCTCAAAAGTCATTAACGAGATAGAAGACATCTTAAACGAAGTCAAAACCAATATCTCTGAGTTAACCAAGGTATCTCTTGTTCAGAAAAACACCACCATGGAGATTGAAAAAGCCATTGAGGATGTTACATGTGCTGTTGAAGAGACCCATAACATTACTTACAAGTCCATTGAGATGGTTGAAACACAGAATAGGAAGAACGGCGAAGTCCTTGATTTTTGTAACAAGATCAGTGAGATGGCTGAAGACCTACAAAAAGAAGCGGTTAATTTCAAGAAAGACAATGAGATTATATTTGGTGTCAATCCCTTCATTGCACCGGAAGCCATCAAGAAGATGTACATACCGATTCTTGAGCGTGTCTGTGAAAGCGTCGGTCTTAGGGCCAGAACCATCATAGTAAAGAACTATGACGCACTAAGCGACAGTGTCAAGAACGGCATCATTGATATTGGTTGGTTCTCACCTTTTGCTTATGTGAATGCAAAAGAAGCAGCCGGTGTTAAGCCGGTAGTCACACCAAAAGTAGGGGGTAAGAGTTCCTACAACGGTTACATCATCGCCCGTAAAGACGGAAGTGTTAAGAGTCTAAATGATCTGAAAGGCAAAGCCTTTGGTTATGTAGATGAGAAAAGTGCCTCCGGCTATCTCTATGCAAGAGACAGCATCAAGAGCAACAACATGAATCCGGATACCCTATTTAGTAAAGTACTGTTTCTTGGTAACCATGATAACGTCATCAACGCCGTTATGCAAGGAGAAATAGACGCAGGTGCTACCTTCAACGAAGCTTTTGAAGCAGCGACAGTTAACGGCATAAGAACCAATGAGTTGACCATTATATCCAAAACCGATGACATACCAAAAGACGTTCTTGCAGCAAGAAAAGATATGTCCGATGAAGTCATCGCCAAGCTCAAAAAAGCCTTTGTGGAATTTGATAACTACGCAGGGATTGAAACCAAAGTACAAGGTTTCATCGAGAGCCATGACGAGCAATATGATGTTATAAGAAAATTAAACAAATAAGGAAAAAGAGAGGAACTTTAGAGGTCGGTATATCTAAGGTTCTTCTTTTTTCATATCCATGTGTATACTGAAAAATGAATAAACGAGAAGGCATGTATTCTCCTATCATCAAGAACACTTATACGATCAGATAAAGCCACGTTTTCAATACACAACCCTGTCAAATATTCCTATTGGGTTATTAGGATAATCTATGTTATAATAATATCTGTATCATATTCAGAAGAGATATATTATGTGTAAATCAATCAGATTTAAAGAGTTAATTATCCTTAGAAGAAGATCAACTTAAGTTCAGGGAAAAGACCAGCATGTACTTTTGATGTCTAACCGAATATGCGTTACATATAGACAATAATAGCCCATTTACAGTAGGGTGACTAAAATGATTTGAAGGTAAGCGATTACCAATATGAGGTGAATATAATGAAAAAATTAACAAGCTTGATTATGATAGCGGTGCTTACGACAAGCATGATACAGTTGCATGTGGATGCAGAAGCAATATCAACAAGTAAGTATGCTAATATACTATCAGAAGTAGGCATCTTTAGTGGAAGTGATAAAGGCCTTGAACTTGATCGTGAACCTACAAGACTTGAAGGCTTAGTTTTGACTTTGAGAATGCTTGGGCTGGAAGAAGAAGCCAAAAACTATAATAAGAAAGTTGTGGATTTTAAAGATGTACCAGCATGGGGAGAACCATATGTTCAATATGCATATAATTTGAATTTAACTAAAGGTATTAGCGATGAGCATTTTGGATCTTATAATCATATGGATAGGAAATCATACTTAACTTTTATGCTTAGATTATTGGGTTATAATGATGATAAAAATGACTTTGCGTGGTCAAATGCAATAGAAAAAGCAGTTGAAGCTGGTATCATCAAAAAAAGTGAGATGAACTCTAAAGAGTTTCTTAGAAGTGATCTTGCAGAAGTCTCTTATAACACCTTAAATACTAATCTAAAAGGACAAAACAAACTACTTGTAAAAAGCTTGAGAGAAAAAAATAAAATTGATCAAACAACATTTGATAAATTAAGTACCAAGATAGATGAAGGTAAAAAAGTAGAAAAGCCAGTAGTGGCACCTGTTGTTCTACAAGAACCTATCATTCCACAAGCACCTATAACGCCACAAGCACCTATAACACCACAAGCACCTATAACACCACAAGGCAATATAAAAGTTGAGAGCTTTGGTGCGATTGGCAATGGTACAGTAGATGATACGATTGCAATTCAAAAGGCCATTAATCAAGCAAGTGCGACAAAAAAGACATTAGTATTTAGTGAGAAGAAGACATATAGAATAACAAAAACATTGTTAATGAAGAGTAATTTACATATTAGTGGTTATGGATCAACACTATCTATGCCATCACAAAGTGGATTGACTAACATGATGATTACAGAATATGGGAAATATGTTGAAAATGTAACAGTTGAAGGACTAACTTTCGCATCAAAAAATGATAGATCAGGAACTGGATATGCTGCAGGTAGCTTAACCAGTAATGTTACAGGACTGCATTTTACAGGAATTAATAATTTAAAAGTTAAAGATGTTAATATGTATGATATGAATGTGGGAATTAAGTTTGGTGAATCGGGCACCAGTCAAATCAATGAAAACATCATCTTAGAGAATACGCATATATACAGATCCTTAACACCCTTATTGATGAACACAACCAATGATCTTACAATGAAAAAAGGCACATTAGATGCAAGTGCAGGATCAAGTAGGTACCTTCATTCTGTGTATATTGACAAGAATACAAGCAATATTACTTTTGATCAAGTATTGTTTAAGAATTCACCAGGTGCAGGTGTACATCTATATAATGGTTATGCAAATACAAAAAAATCAACAAACATCAAGATTATTAATAGTCGCGTTGAAGATTCAAGAGTTGGTATCTTAGTATTTACTGGTGCAAACAATGTAATTGTATCAAATGTAGAAATCATTAGAGTAGATCTAGGCTTTAGTATAGACAACGCAATAAAGTTGGATATCGATAATGTGAGAATTATTGAACAGACAGCTCTTACCGATGTGCCTAAAGGTGCCTTTAGAATCAGGAATATGTACCAATCTAGCATTAAGAATGTGACCATTGATGGCAATAATATGGAAGCAATATCATTTAACATAGATAATAAGATTGTTACATACTGATTTCTAACACTACGGCAACAAATTGGGATTCTAAAAATCAGTGGATTTTAAGAAAATGAAATGTCTGGAAGGAAAAAAGGATGAAAACAATCATTTTAGCTGGTGGGAGTGGAACACGACTTTGGCCATTAAGCAGAGATGGATATCCGAAACAATTTATTAAGCTTTTAGGGAAGAAAGAGTCGCTCTTTCAAGAGACATTTAGGAGAAGCTTATTGCTCTCAAGTATTGAGGATATTTATGTTGTGACAAATGAAAAATATAAGTTTATCGTTATGTTTGAAGTAGAAGAATTAGGCTATACATATAGCGAAGAGAATATTCTTGTTGAACCCGAGGCAAAAAATACTTTGCCTGCAATATATGCTGGTGTTAATAATATCATCAAAAAAGGTCATGATATTGTTGTGGTATTTCCTTCAGATCATATGGTTGTAAAAAACGAAGAACTTGTCGCAATTATAAATGAATCTGAAGCATTAACAGTAAATTCAATTATTACTTTTGGAATACAACCCGATGGTCCAAATACAGGGTATGGATATATTTCTCCGGGTGAGAATAAATTAAACGGATATGTGGTAAATTCTTTTAAAGAAAAGCCTACACCAGATAAAGCAATAGAATACATCCATAAAGGATATTATTGGAATGCAGGAATCTTTATGTTTGACTCAGCTTTATTTTCCGGAGAAGTTAAAAAGTACTCTACAGAAATATATGAAGCATTTGAAACAAGTGACAATATTAAAGATGCTTTTTCTAAGATCAGTACGAATGTTTCCATAGACTATGGCATTATGGAAAAGAGCGATAAAGTGGCAGTTGTTCCTGTGGATATCGGTTGGAATGATTTAGGTAGCTTTGACGCGTTCTATGATGTATTCCAAGCAGACGAGAATGATAATATTTCGGAAGAACAGAATATCATCATCGATTCAAGAAATAATCTTATCCAATCACATAAGGGTAAAATAGTTGCTGTAATGGGTATTAATGATTTAATTATCATAGACAATAAAGATGCACTGTTGGTTTGTAAAAAAGAACAAGCTCAAAATGTCAAAAATGTTGTTGAAATTTTAAAGGGAAGAAGTGATAAAAGCGTCGAGAAGAGTGAACTAGACTTTACTTCTTGGGGGCATTCCAAAGTACTAGAGGAAGAAAAAGATGCTTATAAAATTAAACAAATAACAATAGATCCAGGAAAACGACTAAGTTATCACATGCAACATTATAGAAGTGAGCACTGGATTGTAGTAAGAGGGGTAGCAAAAGTCACTGTTGATAGCAAAGAAAAGATTCTACAGTCAGGTGAAAGTATTTTCTTAAGAGAAGGCCAAGTGCATTATTTTGAGAACCTAGGGAAAACATCATTAGAAATTATTGAAGTACAAATAAAAGAATGATCCTTAGAGATTGACGAAGTTAATTTTTTCAAGAATTGATTTGAGATATGTTTTAGATTATAATGTAAAAGTAAAAAGTGGATGCTATACGATTAAGGTGTATATATAGAAACAAAGTGTGCATACTATAATATTTTCCATGGCATCTAAGAGCGCCTTGTTATATAATAAAAGCAACTGAAAAAATATGAAAGAATAAGAGAATGTATAATGGATAGTTTGGGTATATTTGAAGTAAATGAAGATGGGTCAATAGAAGTACCGGCAGAAATACTAGAGAATTTGGGGTATGGTCCTGATGAGTCGCCGTTGATAGAAGTGGTTGAAGACGGTATTATTATTCACAAGAAAAAACTGCAATCGGCTAAGAAGAAAACCAAGAATCCAAAACGAATCCAATAATCAGATTAGTAGACATGCTAGGTTGTATTATGGGTAAAGAGGTGATGCCTTATCATCAAGCAACTGGCCAATATTCTATCCTTCTCCAGAATATTAGCGGCTTTTTCTATGTTAATGATTGCACCATTTTCTGGGTGGTTCTATCTCGTTTATACGTACTGTGGCATGACGGATGTGTTGGATGGCATAATAGCAAGAAGCCTGCAGACTGAGAGTCATATGGGTGCAAGACTTGACAGTATTGCGGATATGGTTCTTTTTATTGTGGTTTTTTATAAACTGGGACCGATGTTATGGCTATCGGTTGCTAGGTGGGTTTGGTATGCCGGTGCTATCATTGCACTTATACGCATAACGGCTTATATCATCGGTACCCTTCGGTTTCGTCAATTTGCTTCCTTGCATCTGATCTCCAACAAAGTGACAGGACTGGTTCTATTTTTCGTACCCTATTTGATTTTAATCATGGAGATTAAGACGGTATTGATAGGTCTAATTATGATAGCGACTCTGTCATCACTGGAAGAGTTGTTCTGTGAGATTAAGGCGAAGCAATTTAATCCCAATATTAGAAGCTATTTTGAGTTAGTAGAGAATAAACGTTTACAATAATATAAAGTAAGGGATTAATTATTACCAACATTGAAGGAATGTAACACCATTATGAGGTGCAAAATGATTGGAAAAAACATAGTAGTTGAGGCTTTTAAAGAAAATGAAGGAATTCATCTACTAAGGGTTATGAATAAGTAGCAAACCATTGACAAGTAACCTTCTTTCAAGTATACTTTTGAAAAGACAAAGATGTCAGACCCTTAGGGATTTGACGTCTTTTTTTTATGTTTTATTATATAGCCTCTATTTAGGATATGGCTTACGGGTCATAGGAGGATGGAAAAGAGAGGAGAATAAAATGATACGTTTGGAAAAAATAAATAAGTTCTTTGGGGATCTTCATGTACTACATTCAGGGCTTGAGATTACTTTAGCTGAGATGATGGCTGAGCGCTTAGGCGTTGAGGCGGAGTTTACACCGGTTACAGCGGCAACACGTACGGAGCTTCTTGATTCAGGAGCCCTTGATTTTGTTATTGCAACCTTTACAATCACGGATGAAAGAAAAGAAAACTGGGATTTTTCAACACCTTATTTTACAGATTATGTAACGGTACTTGTTGAAAATGCTTCAGGTATTACGAGCTTAGAAGGCTTATTAGATGCAAAAGTGGGCGTTTCCTCCGGTTCCACATCGGCTAGGGCTCTTACTGAAGCGATGATTGAAAAAGGCATTATTGACGGAGCGAATTTTAACAAAGAGACTTTCGATGCGTCCACATGGACGGAAGGCGTTGCGTTCTTACAATTTGATGATTATCCAACGATCTCTACAGCACTAAGCGCCGGTGAGATTGATGCTTTTTGTGTGGATAAATCCATCCTAGCGGCTTATAACACAGAATCACGTTCCTATATTGAAGATACCTTTGCACCACAAAACTATGGTGTTGCTACGAAGAAAGATTCTGGTATCTCAACTTTTGTTGAAGAACATATTTCAGCATGGTTGGCAGATGGTACGGTTGCATCTCTTATTACTGAAAATGGTTTGGAGTAGGGATGGGCGGCCTATTTTCTGCTGATGCATGGGAGAAAATATGGATTTTTAGAGAAACTTTTTTACTCGGTCTGGCAAATACAGGGAAGATGGCATCGGTTGCTTTGCTACTGTCTTTCCTTCTGGGCCTTATATTTGGGATGATGGCAACAAGCGGACAGAAGTCTCTAGAACATATTTCTCGAATCTATGTAGAGCTTATACAGAACACACCTTTGATTCTGCAGTTGTGTTTTCTCTATTATGCATTAGCTTTTTCCGGAAACAGTATTGGCATATTACCCACGGGTATGATTGCTCTTGGAATCTATCATGGTGCTTACATGTCAGAGGTGGTGCGCGCCGGTATTGGTGCTATTCCAAAAGGTCAGTTTGAAGCGGCGTCATCCCAAGGGTTTGGTTATATGGGTGAGATGTATTATGTGATCTTGCCTCAAAGTATTAAAATTATTCTGCCACCTATGGTGAATCAGGTGGTAAATCTGATCAAAAATACCTCCTGTTTGTATATTATCGGCGGTGCGGATTTGATTTCATTGACGTATAGTTTTGTGACGGGGGCCTCTACAGGCGGTGCTTATGGTCCGGCTTATCTCGTTAGTGGTCTATTGTTTTTTGTGATATGTTATCCCCTCTCAACGATTGCCAGTCACTGGGAGAATGCATTGAAGTTACGGGAACAGAAGACTCAAATGGTGCCACTTACAATTGAAGAGAGGGGTTGAAGGTATGGAGAAATTAGAAGCCAGTTTTTCCATGTTAACCAATCCGGGCGTACTGGTTTATTTGCTTAAGGGCATCGGATTCACCCTTGTCTTATCGGTTGTTGCGGTCGTCCTTGGTGTTGTTTTTGGGTCGGTCTTGGCTCTTGTACGTAATTATTGTACGACAAAGAAGACGAAGGTATTTAAGGCTTTGGCGACAATGTATATTGAGGTGTTTCGTAATACGCCATTGTTGTTATGGATTTTTATTTGTTTGGTGTTTTTACCTTTTCCTAAGTTTTTATCAAGGCAAATGTTTGGTTTGACATCTGTGGAAGTGAAGATGCTTTATAAGGCAGCATTTGCCTTGATTTTGTTTACATCATCGGTGATTGCAGAGATTGTTAGAGGTGGGTTGAATGCAGTTGCCCATGGTCAATTTGAAGCCGGTCATTCCCAGGGGTTTAATACGGTTGGGGTTATGATCTATATTGTATTACCCCAAGCCTATCGAAACATTGTTCCGACACTACTAAGTCAAGTCATTACGACCATCAAAGACTCCTCTTATCTGGCCAATGTTGCGGTGATTGAGTTGATGTCACGTACGAAGACGTTACTTAGTTCGGCTTATATCTATAATGGTACAGGTACGGTGAATGTTTCGGATGTTTTTGTTTTGTTTGGTTTTGCGATGGTGATCTATTTCATTATTAATTTTGCTTTATCTTCTCTAGTACGGTATATTCAAAAGCATCCAAGAATACCAAAATCCGCGATAAAGACCGGCTAGAAGGGAGGAAAACTATGGAACCATATGTTATCACGATTTCCAGACAGTTTGCCAGTCTAGGTAGGACCATTGCTCAGCAGTTAGCCGAAGTACTGGGTATTGAATTCTATGACCGAGATATTGTAGAAGCAACGGCAAAACGTATGCAATTGCCTATATCCATGATCAGCGATGAAGAGGAACAGGCTAATAGCACTTTTTTGAAGCGAAAAAATCATCTTGGCATGGGTGTGGTGAATCTAGAGGATGAGATCTTCGAAGTTCAAGCTAACATTATTCAAGATCTAGCTTCACAGGAATCCTGTATTATTGTAGGCCGTTGCGGGCATTTTCTCTTAAGAGAGCATCCGAAAAGTCTGCACATTTATGTGTATGCACCTTATGAAGCGAGGCTTCATAATTGTATGCATGTCCTTAAGATGGAGGAGAAAACAGCCCATCGTATGTTAAGAGAAGTGGATAAAGCAAGAGAGGTCTATCGGCAGCGATACGCCAAAGGGATGGAAGATATCTACGATGCCTTTGATCTCATGATTGACAGCAACAGGTTCGGGGTGGAAGGTACGGTGTCTATCCTTACGGATATTGTTAAACAGCGATTAAAATTAGATGAGCCATCTTAAGAATAGATCTTATGAGCTATATTGAAGCTAGGGTATATAAGCCCTAGCTTTTTGCTGTTCTCTACTTGGTTATATATCAGAGGCAATGGCACTTGCTATGCAAAAGAAAGAGATCGCTGAATAAACGATTATAAACAGTATGACCAAATGAACCCCTAAGTATGCTTTGCTCAGGCTGTGGGGTTTATTTCGTCGTTTTTTCGTTGCAAACCGAAATACAACGGTAGATAAATATACGACTTAATATGCAACGATAAATACAACGATAGAGAGAGCGTTGCATTTAATGTATATTTATGATAGAATTATCTTATAAATATTAGGAGGTAATGTCAGTGGAACCTAGAGAAAGCTATAACTTAGAATATAAAGTAGAAGTTTCAAGAACTTTTTTGAAGACGGTTAGTGCATATGCCAATTATAATGATGGAGAAATAGTATTCGGTGTAGATGATCATGGAAAAATAGTGGGTATAGAAGATGCTAAAGAAGAATCCTTACGAATTGAGAATATGATTAATGATGCAATCATTCCGATTCCTTACTTTACAATAAAAGTTAAAGAAGCTGAGCGTAAAGAGGTTATTCTGCTAGAAGTAAAAAAAGGTAAAGATACGCCCTACTTTTACCAAGGAAAAGCTTATAAAAGAGCAGATACTTCCACAGTTGGTGTAGATAGATTTGAGCTTAGAAGATTAGCTATGGAAGGTATTAATATTGGCTATGAAGAGAGAAAAGCAACCTCCCAAGATTTAAGTTTTAACGCTCTAGAGTCTAAGTTGAAGGCGGAAGCCGGTATAGAAAAAATAAACTTAGATATTCTTAAAACCTTAAATTTATTTAATAAAGATGGATATTACAATATTGCTGGGGAATTATTAGCAGACTATAACGAAATATTTTTTTCGGGAATAGATTTCATTAAATTTGGAAAAGATATTAGTAAAATTCTATATAGAGATAGTATAACGAATAAATCTTTATTAACACAATTTGATAGGGCAATAGAGATTTTTGAGCAATACTACTTATTTGAAGAGATAAATGGTTATAATAGAATAAAGAAAGAACTGATTCCCAAAGAAGCCTTTAGAGAATCTTTGGCGAACGCTATCGTTCATAGAGTATGGGATACTAACTCATATATACAAATTGCAATGTATGAGGATAAGATTGAAATTAATTCTCCAGGAGGTTTGCCGGCAGGCATTTCCAGAGAGGAATATTTAAATGGAAATGTTTCAGTTCTAAGAAATCCAATCATTGCAGGGGTTTTTAACAGATTAAATATTATTGAAAAATTTGGAACGGGTATTGCAAGAATTAATGAAGCTTATAGTCATAGTATACCCAAGCCGGATTTTGATATCAGTGAAAATAGGATTAAGATTGTATTGCCAGTTACTGAAATTGATAAATTAGAATTGTCAGCAGATGAACATTTTATTTATGATTTGTTAAAAGAAGGTCTAGAGCTTTCAAGAAAAGAGATTGATTTGAAAACAAAATTTGAAAAGTCAAAAACACTTAGAATTTTAAATAGTCTTGTAGATAAAAATATTATCAAAAAATTAGGTAAAGGTACAACAGTAACATACAAAATAAAGTAAAATCTAAGTTTTTAATCTAACAAGCAAAGAAGCCTATTAATAAAGGGTATATCTGAATAACTTCTCATAAAGCATTATGAAGCAATCTATATAAGAAGAAAATATCAAAAGAAAAGTCTGGAGTCAATGATGAGAAAAAGTAGAAGGTTTAACCCCATTAAATTCATATCCTTAGTCCTATTGTTAGTCAGTATGGGCCTCATTGCGAACAATTATTTCTGGGGTCAAGATGAGGTTGTTATAGACACGAGCAAAGTCATCTCACATAACGCCAGTCAGAGCAAGTTATTTACTTCGGGCAAGGAGGATTTTATTAATACAGAAGAAGCGCTTCAGGCAGAAGTGGTGGCGATGATTATGGGGTGGCTATGTTAATACGCGAAAAAATAACGAATAACATTAGAAGACAAGTCATGGTAGGACACCATATTATTGGTGTTGCTTCTGGTGCCGGTATTACGGCTAAGTACGCTGAACAAGGCGGTGCTGACTTTGTGCTTGCCCTAAATGCTGGGAAATTCAGACAAATGGGTAGAAGTTCTATATCAGGCTTTTTACCTTTTTGCAACAGTAATGATATGGTCATGGAATTTGCTTCTAGAGAAATCAAGCCGGTTACCCATTCCATTCCCGTTATTTTTGGTCTTAATGCTACAGATCCAACCATTGACCTTGAGTATTACATTGAACGAATTAAGAGTATGGGCTTTGAAGGGATTAATAATTTCCCCACGGTGGGCTTGATCGATGGTCAATATAGAGAAGCGCTAGAAGAAGAAGGTCTTACCTATAATCTTGAGGTGGAAGCCATTAGAATTGCCCATGAAAAAGGTCTTTTTACAGTGGCTTTTGTATTTGACGAGGATCAAACGAGGGAAATGTTACGTGCTGGGGCGGACATTATATGTGCACATCTTGGGTTTACGGCTGGGGGTATGCTTGGTGCTAAGAAAGTCCTTTCGTTAGAAGCGGCTAAACATAAAGTGAAAAACATTTTTGCGGTGTGTAACGAAATTAGACCGGACGTCATTAAGATGATTTACGGTGGCCCGGTTAAAACGCCGGTAGACGTACAATATATGTATAGCGATACAGATCTTCTAGGGTATATTGGCGGTTCATCTTTTGAACGAATTCCTTCTGAAAAATCCATTACCAATA
Source organism: Firmicutes bacterium HGW-Firmicutes-3 (assembly GCA_002841435.1). GTDB lineage: Bacteria > Bacillota > Clostridia > Lachnospirales > Vallitaleaceae > Petrocella. The sequence goes on from PGZS01000005.1 coordinate 18,295, forward strand.
TTACCCGTGCTTTTAAGACGACAGGTGAACTGAGCGAAGACGATCTCATGGTTAAGATGCTTGAAGGGATTACAAAGCACTATGATTATGTTCAATTTGTTAAAAAATATGTGTCAGAGCATTATATGCAAACAATCTCTTTTATTGACTTGGCAAGTGTTCTCTATATATCCAGAAGTCATTTAAGCCATTTGTTTAAAACAGAAGTTGGATGCAGCTTTCCCCAGTATCTGGTTCAGTACCGGGTGAACAAAGCCATGGAGATTATTAACAGTGAAAATGAGCTGAATCTTTCGGAAGTGGCACAGCTCGTGGGCTATCAAGATTATTCTCAGTTTTGCAAAATGTTTAAAAAATATGTTGGTCAGACACCTAATCACTATAAAACTGGACATAAACACATAGGGTAAAGACATAAGCACATTTACATTGCTATCTAGCAACAGTATGATTAACTTGTAGTTAATTTTACTGTTGTTTTGTATATACAAGGACGACCTTAGACTTTAGATCTGATCAATCTTGAGTCGGCAATTGGAGGTAAAGAGATGAAGACTGTAGCAATAGCGGGAACGTTTGATTCAAAAGGTAAAGAATATGAATTTGTAAAAGAACTTATTGAAGACCTTGGACTTAAAACATTTACAATTCATACGGGTGTGTTTGAACCAATATTTGAGCCGGATGTTTCAAATGTAGAAGTAGCAAAGGCAGCGGGTGCTGACATCAAAGAAATTGCAGAAAAGAAAGATCGAGCACATGCAACAGAAGTATTATCAAAAGGTATGGAGAAACTGATTCCTGACCTGTATAAGGCAGGTGAATTCGATGGGATTATCTCTCTTGGCGGAACGGGCGGAACAGCTCTTGTGACACCGGGTATGAGAGCGCTCCCTATTGGGGTACCAAAGCTTATGGTGTCAACAGTAGCTTCAGGTAACACAGCCCACTATATAGGCACAAGTGATATTATGATGATGCCATCTGTTGTGGATGTATCAGGTCTCAATTCAATATCCATGAAGATATTTGCGAATGCAGCTTTTGCGATTGCAGGCATGGTGAAGTTTGAGAACAATCGAAGTGTTGAGAAGAAACCGCTGGTAGCGGCAACCATGTTTGGCGTGACGACACCATGTGTTGATTTTGCAAGAACCTATCTGGAAGACCGTGGGTATGAAGTTCTTATTTTTCATGCGACCGGTACCGGTGGCAAATCAATGGAAGCACTGGTTGAAGGTGGCTTTATTGAAGGTGTACTGGATATAACAACGACAGAGTGGTGTGATGAAATAGTAGGTGGTGTTTTGAATGCTGGTCCTAACCGTCTTGAAGCTGCTGGTAGGATGGGTGTTCCACAAGTTGTTTCTGTTGGCGCGGTGGATATGGTCAACTTCGGACCAATCGATACCATACCTAAACAATTTGAAGGCAGAAATCTATACAAGCATAACCCGACGGTAACACTGATGAGAACCACAGTAGATGAGAACATCAAAATCGGTGAAAAAATAGCAGAAAAACTGAACATGGCAAGTAAAGATACAGTTATGCTATTGCCACTTAAGGGCGTGTCAATGATTGATGCACCGGAGCAACCATTCTTCGGTAAAGAAGAGGACGAAGCCTTATTTGAAGCGATCAGGTCCAATATTGACGAAAATGTGGTTGTACTTAAGGAACTGACAAATCACATCAACGATCAAGTTTTTGCTGAAACGGCTGCACAGATGTTGATTGACATGATGGAAAAGGACAAAGTGTAGCCAATAGAATAGGGTGGCATCATTGAAGGACTAAGATTGTATTCTACAGGGTATAAATGACATTTAGGAGGAAATACATATGAATAAAATGACGCGAACTGAAATCATGGAAATGTACAGAGAACAAATAAGATCTGGTAATATTCTGGTTGGTGTTGGAGCCGGAACCGGTATTACGGCTAAAAGCAGTGAAAAAGGCGGCGCAGATATGTTGATTATCTATAACTCCGGCAGATATAGGATGGCCGGACGTGGCTCCTTAGCAGGTCTTATGGCTTATGGTGATGCCAATGCGATTGTTGTTGATATGGCATCTGAAGTGCTTCCGGTTGTAGAAAACACACCTGTGCTTGCAGGTATTTGCGGTACGGATCCTTTTAGGGTCATGGAAGTGTTTCTCAAACAAATCAAGGGTATGGGGTTTAGTGGTGCTCAGAATTTTCCAACCGTCGGGTTAATTGATGGTGTCTTTAGACAGAACCTGGAAGAGACGGGTATGGGTTATGGCCTAGAAGTGGAAATGATTCGAAAAGCACATGAACTTGATCTCTTAACAACGCCTTATGTTTTTGATCCAAAACAAGCCAAGCTCATGGCAGAAGCTGGAGCTGATATTCTTGTGGCACATATGGGACTCACAACCAAAGGCTCGATTGGGGCTCAAACAGCCTTGACACTTGATGAATGTATTGTAAAAATCGAAGCAATTATAGAAGCAGGACGTAAAGTAAATCCGGATATTCTAGTGATTTGCCATGGTGGACCGATTGCTGAACCTCAAGATGCAGCGTATGTGATTGAGAGAACCAAAGGCATTGATGGATTCTTTGGGGCTTCAAGTATTGAGCGTTTTGCTGCAGAAAAAGGTATTAAGAATCAAACAGAAGCTTTCAAAAACATTGGGAAAAATAAGGAGGTATAATATGACTTTTTTAATGGCGGTAGGCATTAGTGTAGGTATATTAGCAGGTTTATGGACAGCTGCAAGTGTTTCTTTTGGTCTTGTTACTTTTGCCGGGTTCTTATCATGGGCAAGTTTTTATGCAGCCGGAGGGAAACTAAATGGGCTTAAGACTTCATTAATATTAAACTTTAGCGGTGTTATATGGGGATATCTTATTGTTTTGGCAGCTGGTTTGTTAGGACCCATAATTGGTGCTACGGTTGGACTTGGTTTAGCAGTAGCCCTTGGTGCGGCTGGCATGTGTTGGCAAGCCAAAATATCTTGGCTAGGTTTTATACCAGGTGCTTTCATTGGCTGTTCTGCATTTTTTGCAACGAATTTTGATTTTGCTGGCGCGGTGGTTGGACTTATATGCGGTGCGGTGTTAGGTTATATATCAGAGGCAATGGCACTTGCTATGCAAAAGAAAGAGATTGCAAAATAAGCAATTATGGTGGGTGTATCATGGCAAACCCCTCAGTAGGCAGACAAGCTACTGAGGGGTTTGTTTTATAGATGTTGGTATAATATAGCTTTGATGATGTGTTATGAAAAAACTGGTTATTCGAGTAAAAAGTCGATAATGTTCTTAACGCGTATTCCAGAATAGTCATTGAAAATATTTTGATCCATGGTGAGAATGTATTTAGGGTAATTATCAGATATGGATTCCAGTGGACGTAGTTCACGTTTTTTTGTGTTCTCATCTAGTATAGTAGCACAAACCTGATAATATACTTTTTCATTAGCCTTCGTAGCAACAAAATCAACTTCCAAGGTACCTATTTTTCCAATGGTGACCGTATAGCCTCGTCGTAGGAGCTCTAGATAAACAATGTTTTCAAGAACATGGCCATAGTCAGTATCACGAAGACCGGTGAGGTGATTGCGAATGCCCATATCTATAATATAGTATTTTTCCAATGTTTTTAGAAACATCTTACCCTTTAAGTCATAGCGGTTTGCTTTGTATATGATAAAAGCATTTTCTAACATTTTAAGATAATTATCAATCGTATCACTGGTTGTCTTTCTCCCATGGCTTGTAAGATAGTCACTGATTTTTTTTGTTGAGACAATACTACCGATGTTAGCGGCTATGAACTTTAATATGCTTTCTAAAAGTGCGGCATCTCTTACACCATTTCTTTCGATGACATCTTTCATCAGTACAGTGTTGTAGATGCCTTCAAGAAAGGGGCCAATGGTATCGGGGTTATCCATTAATTCAACAACAGTGGGTAGTCCACCATACTTAAGGTATTGATTAAATAGATTTTCTTGATGATTTTTATCAGCACCGATAAAGTCTAAATATTCTTTAAAAGATAGTGGCTGCATTTTTATTTCAACATACCGACCGGATAACAAAGTTGAAAGCTCAGAAGACAACAAATAGGCATTGGATCCGGTTATATAGATATCGACATTGGCATCCACTAGAAAAGAATTGATGACTTTTTCCCATGATTCTACTTGCTGTACTTCATCAAGTAGAACATAGTACCGATCACTGCCATTTGTAATAAGTTTATGGATGTAGGCATGAAGTTTCTTGTAGCTTAAGAGTTCATCGAATTCAAAAGATTCAAAGTTCATACGTATGATCTGGTCTTTGGCAATGCCGCCTTCAATTAAATGGTTTTCAAAGAGGGTAAGTAACGTTGACTTTCCACATCTTCGGATACCGGTTATTACTTTTATTAAGGGTTTATCTTTAAATCGGATAAGCTGTGTAAGATAAAGATCTCTATTTTTCATAATATCACCTCTTATAACGAGTATATCTTAAAAAGATGATAAAATCAATAGTTTTACGAGCATAGTCGAATAAAATATAAATAATGAATGAGAACAAGAATATAACATAAAAAGTGGTTATGATTTTTGAGGATTGAAGTATAATTAGTAGGTATGGAAGCTAAAAGCATCAGTATGGGTGGCGTTGATTATAAGAACAGTTTGAAAATATATGCTTATGCAGTTGAGCATACTGTATCCTTTAACTTGAATGGTCGCTATACCATGTTAACGGGCATCATCGGTACCATTGATGGAAACAGTAAGGATGTCGTAGTTAGCTTTATCGGAGACGGCAATGTACTTAAGACCCATGAGATTGTAGGTGGTGATCTACCTCAAGATTTTTCACTGGATGTAACCGGTGTGCGTCAGCTAACAGTCAGACACCACGGAGATCGTGGTGAAAGGATAGCAAGGATTACTTTTCAAAAGTGAGATAACTTCCATCAACTGCTTCTACCTTAATATAATCACCAAAATAAATAACAGTATAGGTGTCTTCTTCATTTTTTACTTCTGTGCTCTCAATTGTAGCATGCTCCGTTTTGTATACATTAAATGTTACTTTAAAATCCCCATTTACTTTCGTTACGATAAAGTTGTCATAATAATAGGTAGAGCTCCAATCAGAACCATAAAGATATAACCAGACTTCTGAATCCTTGAATTCATTGATCCAAGTACCACCATCATCTTTCCAAGACCACTTTTCTGACTTTAGTTTATGGATGACCTCATCTTCGGTATAGCAATATTGTGAAATAATCCAACCAGGTTGCTCTTTAGCATACTCTACCAGATACCAAATAATTCCATCTTCATCAAGACGTTCATCCTTAACGATGAAAGATTGATTAGTATGAACGGTTCCGACTTTATTTGAATTTTTTGATGGGTTATCTCTTACGTTTAGAACTTTGACGCCTACATAAATCTCTAGCGTTTCATCAACATTTTCCTCAACGGTTGCTAAGGGTTCAGCTTGACTTTCCTCAATTATATTCTCTTCTGTAGCCGTCATAATATTTTCAAGTAACGTTTTAATCTTTTCATTGTCAGTTCTCATTAATCCTTTTTCAAATACCTTAATGGCTTCATCTAATCGACCTTCTATAGTTAAAAGGCTACCCAGCTCTATATACGCTTCTGAATATGCTTCATCTATTTCTATAACTTCTTTTAAATATTTTAGTGCTTTTTCAATCTTGTTTGTTATAACATAGACTTTGGCTAATCCCATTCGTGCTTCTATGTTGTTTTCATCAGACTTGATGACGCTTTCAAAGGCTAAAATAGCTTTCTCATAGTCACCTTCTGCTTGGTGCTTATTGGCTGCTCCTAATTGACTTGGAACATTGTTTTGATTTCTAGCGACAAGTAATGTTGACACAAGGATTATAGCTATTATAGCTATGATAGTTGTTATGACTGCTTTTCTATTCATAATTGTTCTCCCTTCGATATAGTTACTATTCACCATAATTGTTAATATAATATCTTATAGCACTTAATCCACTTCATTTGGTTAGAAGATGTCCACTTATCTTTAAGTTGAAGGGGTTCTTTATTTTTCGCAATGAACACCTTAAATTCATTCTATAATCGTTTTTCCTCAGATTCAATGAACATTTAACACTAAATATAGTTAAATATTCACTACAAACCCAGTGTGTTTAAAACGGATCTGGACTCTGGTTTTTCTGTTATAGACTATGAATTGAAAAAGTAACTTCCACTTTATAAGAGTAAGCTCTACTATTGTAACATTTTGTTAATACAAAGATACCGCGTATAAGTGAAAAGCATTATTTGAATTCGAAATCCAAACAGTTACTCCAGTCTATTCAAAAAACAGTTTCTTTAGGCTGATTGTTTTATATGATGATTATATTGTCCTAAATGCCAAAAGAAAACAATTAGACTGACTTGACAGATATCTCTATAAACTATATACTAATAAAAGACGCGGATTATTCATAATTCGTTCACATCTTTACTACATTTTAAGTAGCCATCAGCGCTATAGATAAAAAGGATTTATACATTTATAAATCAATTAATACCAAGGGGAAATAATCATAGAGTACATTCATAGAATACTCAGGTTAGATAATAGGGAGAGTAAAGCGTAACTAAATGTTTGAAATATATCATATAAACATACCCTAACCCTTATAATTAAATAGTATGTAGAGCGTACAGAAGCTTTTTTTTGTTGCACTTTGATAAGAAAAAGGCGTTTATTTGTGTACTTATTTTGACAAAATAACGCGTTAATTCACGAGAGTTTAGAGAACTTTTTAAGATTATAATCAGAGATTAAAGTAATTGAGAACATTTTCAAGGTATTTAGGAAGAAGGGTAAGAAATGGTAGGAAGAGTCAGTAGACAAATATTTTTAGTAGCAACAGATATTTTAGCGGTTAATGGAGCTTTTTTATTAGCATTATTTTTACATTATGAAGGTAGTATACCTAAGACGACGATTGTTTTATACTTTGGAGCAGCCCTTATCCTCACCATAGGTAAGCTTTTTATCTACAAATTTTTTGGACTATACAACAGCTTATGGGCATACGCTTCTGTAGAAGAATTGATGAAGGTTGTAGTAGCCGGAATCGTCGCCAATCTTATTGGGACCATTTATCTGATCTCTATTGGCGTCAGATTGTATTTTGGCGTCTATATCATTGGTACCCTACTTGAGATTACCATCATCGGTTGTATCCGATTCAGTTACCGATTCTTTAGAAGAATTAAGAACCATTACCCTGTCACCAGACAGGAGAATCCCAACAATATCCTTATTGTCGGAAGTGGTTCGACAGGTTCGCTTATAGCGACTGAGATTAAGAACCACTCAACGACTTACGGACAAGTCATGGGTTTCATTGATAGCGATAAACATAAGCTCAATAAGACCATCGCAGGTATTAAGATTCTTGGTAACTATCATGACATCTACAGTGTAGCGCATCGCTATAAGATTAATGAAATTATCATAGCTGTTCCCACAGCAACAAGCTCCTTAATGAAAGAAATCATTGAGGAAAGTAAAAGAAGCGATGCAAAAGTCAGGATTATGCCGGGGATTAGGGAAGTCATTGACGGCCAAGTATCACTCAGCAAGATCAGAGATGTTGAGATTGAAGACTTACTTGGACGGGATATGGTTAACTTGAATGTGTCGGAAGTGGCCAGCTATATCGAAGACAAAGTGATTATGGTCACAGGTGGTGGTGGCTCCATTGGATCAGAACTATGCAGGCAGATAGCCAGATTTTTGCCCTCCAAGCTTATTATCTTAGATATCTACGAGAACAATGCTTATGATATCCAGAATGAACTCCTTAGAGAATACGAGGACAAGCTGAACTTAGATGTAATCATCGCATCGGTCAGAGATCGAGACAATATTTTTTCTATAATAGAAGAACAGGCACCGGACGTCATCTTCCACGCAGCTGCTCATAAGCATGTACCTCTCATGGAACGCGCACCTAAAGAAGCCATCAAGAACAATGTCTTCGGAACCAAGAACGTGGCAGAGGCTGCACATGAATTCGGTGTAGAGCGATTTGTTATGGTCTCTACAGATAAGGCGGTTAACCCAACCAATATCATGGGTGCCAGCAAGCGTATCTGTGAGATGATTATACAAGGCCTTGCCAAAGAGAGTGAGACCAAGTTCACCGCTGTACGATTTGGCAATGTACTTGGAAGCAACGGCTCTGTCATTCCCCTCTTTAGAAAACAGATTGAAGAAGGTGGACCGGTTACCGTAACCCACAAAGAAATCGTCCGTTACTTCATGACCATCACCGAAGCCGCCCAACTGGTTATCCAGTCCGGCGCCATCGCAAAAGGTGGTGAGATCTTCGTCCTTGACATGGGTGAGCCGGTTAAGATCTATGACCTAGCTGTTGACTTAATAAAACTTTCCGGCCTTAAGCTGAACGAAGATATTACGATTAAGGTAACAGGTCTAAGACCCGGCGAGAAGCTTTATGAAGAACTGCTCATGGATGAAGAAGGATTGCAAAACACCAAGTATGAGAAGATTCATATCGGTCAACCGGCAGATGTCAACTACCATGAGTTAAAGAAATCCTTAAATGAACTTCTAATGATTCTCAAGTCACCGGAAACTGAGACCCTTATAGAGAGAGTAAAAGGTATAGTACCAACTTATAGAAACAACCTAGAAGTTAATAAAGAGCACAAACATCAACAAGAAAATTCGGATCGATACAAATTACTCTAAAGATAATAAAAACTAAGGTGAGGAGAACGATGATTTGAACTTGTTAATTATTGGAGCCGGTGAGCATGGATGTGTGGTTAAAGAGACAGCAGAAGCGATGAACAAATTCATAAAGATAAACTATCTTGATGACAAATCAGATCTAGCCATAGGGAAATGCAGTGAATATGAGGATTTCATACATGAATATACGCATGCATTTGTAGCGATAGGTAATAACGAGATAAGAAGTCACTGGTATAAGAAATTAGAACAAGCTGGATATCTATTTCCCGTTCTAATACATCCCTCAGCTTATGTAAGTCCGTCAGCTGTTATTGAATTAGGCGTTGTGGTACTTCCAAGTGCAGTGATACATACCAATGCAGTCATTAAACAAGGTTCAATTATTGGGATGGGAAGCTTGATTGATCATGATGCTACTATAGATGTATTCTGCCATATCAACACTGGTGCCATTGTGAAAGCAAGATCTACACTTACGAATTACTCGAAGATTGACTCAGCAGAAATATGCCCTAAGAAACAGTTTAATCAAGAATACACATGTGAGTTAGGAGTGTAGGGATATGGTATACTTAAAAATAAAAAGACTAATAGATATTATACTTTCGGCTTTGGGACTTGTTATATTGGCTCCGGTTTTCTTAATACTGATAGTAGCAATCAAACTGGATTCAGAAGGACCTGTTCTGTTTAGACAGAAGCGCTTCGGAATCCACAAATGTCATTTTAATATTCTGAAATTCAGAACCATGCGCATTGATACACCAAAAGACACGCCAACACATCTCTTAGAGAACCCAGAGCAGTGGATTACAAAAGTTGGTAAGTTCCTAAGGAAGACCAGTTTAGATGAGCTACCACAAATCATTAATATCTTTAGAGGTGAGATGAGCATCATCGGTCCTAGACCGGCTTTATGGAATCAATATGATCTCATAGAAGAAAGAGACAAATACGGAGCAAATGATGTACCCGTTGGGCTTACAGGTTGGGCTCAGATTAATGGTCGAGATGAGCTTGAGATTGAAGATAAGGCAAAACTGGATGGAGAGTATGCCAAGAAGATTGGGTTCTTGATGGATGTTAGATGCTTCTTCTGTACCTTCTTATGTGTTCTTAGAAAAGAAGGTGTTGTAGAAGGTGGTACAGAGATAAAAGTCAGTTCTCTACAAGCATCGGATATTATGAATACTTAAGCATTAGCCCAATATTACTCATTTGAGGAGGTGGATAAAATGTACTTAATAATTAAAAGGCTGAACCAAGTTGTACCATTAAAACATAGGGCTTATCATTTTATCCCCTATGTGCTTAATTCATATTAAGTATTAAGCTTGACTCTAAGGGACCGGTTCTCTTCACAAAAGAGCGTTGTACCCATAAGAGTCATTTTCATGTCCAAAAGAATAGAATCATGTATAATGTGATAAAAAGGATATTTATCACATTATACAATCATTTAATCAAGTTGTAGCTTAGAGGTAACAAAATGAAAAGGATATTAATTACAGGTAAGAACAGTTACATTGGTACATCTCTTGAGCAATGGTTAATGAGAGAACCAGACAATTATAAAGTAGATACAGTTGATATGAAAGATGGTTCATGGAAAGAGAAGGATTTCAGTATATATGATGTTGTTTTTCATGTGGCTGGGATAGCTCATATCAAAGAAACAAGTGATAATCAGACATTATATTTTAAGATCAATAGAGACTTAGCCTATGAAACAGCACAGAAGGCAAAGCTAGATGGTGTTAAGCAGTTTATTTTTCTGAGTTCAATGAGTGTATATGGTATTGAGAATGGTGTTATCGATAAGGATACGCCACTTAGGCCTAATAGTGCTTATGGCAAGTCAAAGATTGAAGCAGAAGAGTTGATGAATAATTTGCAAGATGATGCCTTCACAATCGCAATATTAAGACCGCCCATGGTATATGGCAAGGGCTGCAGAGGTAACTATCCTAGATTAGCTGGTCTAGCACTAAAGACACCAATATTTCCAAATGTAGATAATCAGCGTAGCATGATCTACATAGATAATTTATCAGAGTTTGTAAAACAGCTCATTGATAACAAGAGTATAGGATTTTTCTTTCCACAGAATGCAGAATATGTAAATACAAGTGAAATGGTTAGGTTGATAGCTGAGGCTCACGGTAAGCGAGTAGTTATGACTAAGTTATTTAATCCATTATTGCGAATACTAAATGTAAGTACAGTAAATAAGGTATTTGGTGACTTGGTATATGAAATGAACATGTCTGAGTTTGAGAATGATTATAGAGTTTCTAGATTAAGAGAAACAATTCTATTAATGAAAGGAGCAAGTGCATGAGTGAAAAAGAAAATTTAATAAGCATAATTATGCCGGCATATAACTGTGAAAAATATATTGTAGATGCTATAAGTTCTGTAATAGCCCAGTCATATCAAAATTGGGAGCTCTTAGTTATTGATGACGGATCAAAGGACAATACACTAAAGATTATTGAAGAATTTGTAAGTAAAGATTCTAGAATCAGAATACTAATAAATAAAATAAATATGGGCGTTTCAGCAACGAGAAATAGAGGGATAGAAAATGCAAATGGTGATTGGATAGCGTTCTTGGATAGTGACGATATGTGGAAACCATATAAATTAGAAAAGCAATTTAAAATAGTAAACAGGCATTCAGCTGAATTCATTTTTACAGGATCATCATATATTAATGAAGAAGGAGAACCATTCAAAGGAATATTTGAAGTTCCTAGTATATTATCATATAAAAAACTTAGAAATCAGAACGTAATCTCATGTTCATCGGTGCTAATGAAGAAGAAGTTCTTCAAAAGTATAAAAATGGAAAAAGATGAGATACATGAAGACTATGCAGCATGGTTGAGAATTTTAAAGTTAGGCGTTACAGCGTATGGAATTAATGAGCCTTTATTAATATATAGAATTTCTAAGAATTCAAAATCTGGAAATAAGTTGAAAACAGTTAAGATGACGTATAAAGTCTTTAGATTTGTTGGATTTAATCCTGTTGTTTCGGCATATTTTATGACTAGGCATGTGCTGAACTCAGTTCTAAAATATAATAGAATTTACTCGGATTAGTATGGTTTAATTAGTATTATAGTAAAAAAAAGATATTGTATGAAAAAAACAATACCTAAGAGGTGAATTTATATGGCAAAAAGAATCCTACAAATTGTATCTAGCATAAGCATAGGAAATGGTATTACAGGAGTAGTAATGAATTATTATCGAATGATAGATAAAACCAAAATACAATTTGATTTTTTGTATTTTGAAGATAGTAGTTCATCATACATTGAAGAAATTGAGTTTCTTGGTGGGCGTGTAAAAAAAATTGACGTACCCAAAATTGGCAGAATATTCAAGTATAGCAGTAATCTTTTGGATAAATTAAGTGAATGGAATTATGAACATAAAATTGTTCATTGTCATGAATTGGTTTTTTTGTCACTTATCCATCATCCATTAAAAAAAAATGGTACACAACATATTATTGCACATAGCCATTCAGTGTCATATTCTTATAATATATTTAAGTCTTTAAGGAATTATTTAATCCAGTTACCTATGAAAAAAATTGCTAAATCATACTTGACTTGTTCAAGTGTATCAGGTTTTTTTTGGTATGGTAAGAAATATATAGAGAAAGGAAAAGTTGAAATTGTTAACAATGCCTTTGAATATAAAAAATTTTTATTTAACAAAGATATTAGAGAAGTAACTCGTAAAGAACTGAATGTTTACAATGATTTTGTTATAGGACATGTTGGACGATTTTCTAAGGAAAAAAATCATTCTTTTATAATAGATGTATTTTATGAGTTCATTAAACTTAATTACAATAGTAAGTTGATTTTTATCGGAGATGGACCGTTATTAGAGAATATAAAAAAGAAAGTGAAAAAACTTAAACTAGAAAGTAAAGTTATTTTTTATGGACAGTCTAAAGATGTTAATATTCTATATCAAGCAATGGATTATTTTATTTTTCCATCAATTAGTGAAGGGTTAGGACTTGCAGCAGTTGAAGCACAAGCGGCTGGACTACCTACAATAGTTTCCAATGAGGTACCTATCGATGTAATAGTGACAGATTCAATTGAAAGATACTCTATTAAGAATGGTCCGAAGCTATGGGCTGAAAGAATACTTATATCATCAAAGAATAGTAGAAAAAATCGTGCTAATGACTTTTTAAACTCTAATTATGATATACATATTCAGGTTAAAAAAATTGAGGAGTTGTATAAAAAAATCTTAGAATTGTAAATAATATAAAGTAGCATAGTCTTGTTTGTTATGGAGGTAGTAATGTGATGAAAATTATAAATGATTTGACTAGGAGTATTTTAAGAAAACCTATATTAGTTCCTTTTTCGGCCGTTTTTTCTCCTTGCTATTCAGGAATCGGTTCAATAGTTATGTTCCACAGAGTATTACAAAATGATAAAGAAATTATTTGTGGAGATATCGAAATCACAGAGGCATATTTGGTAAAAATAATTGATTTTTTTGCAAGTAAGGACTATGAGTTTATTTCATTAGATGATTTGTACGATATTTTAAAGGGAAATATAATCAAGAAAAAATTTGTTGTTTTTACTTTTGATGATGGATACGAAGATAATTATTCAGTAGCATATCCAGTATTCAAAAAATACAATATACCATTTGCAATTTATATTTGTAGTAGTTTCCCGGATAAAAGAGCTAACTTATGGTGGTATGCATTAAAAGAACTAACAGATACGAATATAAAATTAGAATTCGAATATCATAAAAAATTTTTTACTATTAGAACTTCAACATTAAATGAAAAAAAAAGTGCATATAGAGAAATTAGAAAATTAATATTGGATTTGAACGGTATGGAGCAAGTGGTATTTATAGATAACTTGTTTAAAAAATATGACATAAAGATAGAAAAGTATGTTGATAAATTTGCTTTAAGTTGGAATCAAATTAAAACAATGTCTCAGGATAAGCTTGTAACAATTGGTGCTCATACTGAAAATCATTACAATTTAAAAGAGTTAGATACAGCAATTATGTTAAAAGAAATTAATAAATCAAAAGAAAAAATTGAAGTGATGATTGGGAAAAAAGTGGAACATTTCGCATATCCATTTGGGTCTAAAAATGAAGCAAGTACTAGAGAATTTAACATAGCAAAAAGCATAGGATTTAAAACAAGCACTACAACACGATGTGGAAATATTCATTTAGGGCACAATAAAAAATTAGAGTCACTACCAAGAATTTCTCCTGGTCCGAATTCTGAATCACCACTCCCAAGTTTGTATGTAAATGGCTTAGTCCCAGCTTTAGTAAATAAGTTGAAACGAATAATTTAATTATGAAGGGATTTGAAATATGAATAATATTTTACTATTAGCAAATGAAAATGAAAGAGCAGCGATAACTTGCTTGAGATCATTGGAAAGACATAGTTTATCAGTACATTTAGCATTTTCAAACAAAAGTTTTATAAACCTTCTAATCTTTAAAAATTATATTAATAAAAGTCACTCCTACTACAATAAATCTTCAGAAGAAGAATTTTTACAATCACTAATCTCTATAAAAAATGAAATTGGTGATTATTTAGTATTTCCTTTTGGAGATCAGTTATCTTACTGGTTAGTTAAGAATAATGAATTACTAAAGAATCAAGGCATAATCGTTAATGGACCCAAACTTGATGCATTTAATACCATGTTGGATAAAAAATGCTTTTTAGATTATGCAAATAAACATGGGATATCTATACCAAAAGAAATTGATATAAAAAAGATTTTAAGTGGAAATTTTAAGAGTAAGTTCGTAATTAAATCAAATGAAAATTCAAAGGATGATTCAAATGTTATAAAAGCTCCAGTTTTAATTGAAAACAACAAGTCTTTTAGAAAATTAATTGAGAAAAAATTAACGCTTGAAAAACACTTTGTACAAGAGTATTTAGACGGACCAAGTATTTACTATTGTGCATATTATAAAAATGGAGTAAATATACTGTTTTTCTCACAAATAACAGTTTGCCAACAACCTGGAGGTAAGTCTGTAATTAAGGCAATTCCATATAATCTATCAACAAAAATCATCGAAAAGATTGATGGAATGATGTTCGAGCTAGATTGGTCAGGGCCAATGATGATTGAATTGAAAAAAAATAAGAGTGATTACTATGCAATAGAATGTAATCCAAGATTATGGGGACCTTTGCAGTTGGCTCTTGACAATGGAGTAGATTTCCCATCATGTTTAGCGGGGATAAATATTGTAAAAGAAAAGACTAATAATATTGGATTTATATGGAGAACAGGATATTTGATAGGACTATTATATAAAATCCAAACAAATACAAAGTTTCAAAAAAATAAATATGATATGGGCAAAAAAATCAAATATAGGGATATTTGGTTCTTAAAGGACACGTATGTATATGGAGTAATGGAGTTTTTCATTATTGTGTTCGATCTCGTTAGAAAAAAATTAAGAAGAAAATAACGTTTGTTAGTTTGACTAGTATAATAAATTAAGAGGTGCTTTAATGTGGTTATTTTATTTTAATATGGCATTTATGGTTTTTAGTGCAGTATTTTTGTATCTAATTCTTAAAGGGAAAAATTTTTCACTGGTATATATTTTATTAAATGTTGGTCTAATGGCTTTTTTATCTATGTTCAGGTCAATAAGTGTTGGAAATGATACTAATGATTATGTGAATTTATTTTACAATATTTCTTATGGGAATGATTTAGCGTTATATTCTTCTAGATTTGAGATAGGGTATTTATATTTAAATAAGTTTTTAAACTATTTTAGTTCAAATCATCAAATCTTATTAATGACTACAAGCGCGTATATATTTTTTGTTATAGGTAGATTTATTTATAAATATTCAAAATCACCCTGGTTGAGTTTGATATTATTTTATTCGTTAAGATTTTTTGATATTTCATTGAGTGGTATTCGACAGATGTTAGCAGTAGCAACAGTGATCCTTGCATATGAATTTTTAATAGAGAAAAAAATAGTTAAGTATATAGTAGCTATGATAATAGCGATTTCATTCCATAATGCAGCAATTTTATTTTTAATATCTTACCCTATGAAGAAATATAAATTAACTAGTAAAATGATATTGATTGTAACATTTATAACAGGATTACTATTCTTATTATTAGATCCAATTTTGAGCAGAATATTACTTTATTTTCCTAAATATTACTCATACGTATATAATTCGAAAGGTGAAGGAGAAGTAAAGTTAGCCACATTACTAGGTTTTATTGTTTTTTTACTTATTTTTATTGCGTGTGAATTATTGAATAGAAAAAAAAGCTATTATGATAATGATTTGTCTTTGAAAATAAATCGAAATATTAAAACACAAGAAGATGAATTGCAATCTCTCTTTTTATTGATATCATGTGCAGTATTATTTATAGCACTGCAAGTAGATATTATTGCCAGATTTAAAAATATTTTTGGAATGTTTGCGATAATATATTTTCCAAATTCAATAACAAAACTAACCGATAAATATGTAAAATTAAGCTTTGTAATTATTGTAGTCATATTGTTCTTAGCACATATAACAGCCATTCATCTCTTTAGACCTGAATGGCAAAGTACTTACCCTTATAGTTTTTTTTGGAACGACTAAATGGATTACAGTTCATTTCCCGGTTTCAATATCAAGTAGATTAAAAAAAATAACGTATTAATTTTCACTATAATGGTGTTAGGAGGAGTAAATGATAATGAGAATACTTTTGGTAAACCAAGGAAAAAGTGGTGAGAATTTAGGAGATAGAGCAATCGCTGAAACATTTAGAAAAGTTCTAAATGATAAGGAATGTATTGTAGATATTGCTGGATTTAGTGAAACTAAGTCTCAATCAATACCAGAAATAGATATAAAGGGTAAGACAATTAATTTGAAATATATTATAAAAAAAAGAGTGAAAAAAGCTATTCCAAGTTTACTTATATGGATTATTAAATACAGAAAAAAAATAAAGCAAGAATTCAAGAATTTACGTAATACACAGTATGACTTAGTGATAATTGGGGGAGGGCAACTGATTAAAAGTAAGTCTGTTTTTCCGTATGCCTTATTAACTTGGTACAATATAGTACGTAAGAATTTAAGCTGCCCAATCATTGTAGCAGGAGTTGGTACTGATGTTGAGTTTTCAGCATTTGAAAAGATGATTTATAAAAAAGTACTCACAGGATTGGATGGTATCTTTGCGAGAGATTTTTCATCTCAAAAAATTATACAAGAATGCTTTAAAGTTAAATGTAAGTATATGCCAGATATAGCATTTGCAGAATCTAGATATATTACTGATTTACTGGATTTTAAGGATAGAAGAATTTTTCTTGTGATGATTTTCTCATATGATTCATATATAAAAAATTCAAAACGATTAGTGAATAAAGAAGAATATTATAAAACGTGGTTGGGATTAATAAATGATAATAGTGATAAGGAATTAGAAATAGTTTTAAGTTATACAACTACAAGTGATAAAATTGAGACTTATGAATTTGCACGCTATTTAGAAAAATATGGGGATTTTAAATTTTATATTGGGAAAACAGACAATTTAGAAGAGTATTCAAATTTGCTTATGCAGACAAAGCAAATATTATCTGGAAGAATGCATGCTATGATACTAGGCTTGAACTATAATTGTAAGGTTATTCCATTTATAGTGAACCCTAAGTTAGAAATATTTAAGAAAGAATGGATAAATATAGAGTATGATAAAAAAGCTATTAACAATATTATTGATGAGTCCATAAATGAGATTCTCAAGAGATAGAATTTTAAGTAAATGTATATGGAGGAATTGAATTGTCAGAATCTAGTAGAGCGGCTAAATCAGTATCAATTATGATAGTATTTGGATTAGCCAGTAATATGCTTGGTTTTATAAGAGAAATGCTAATTGCATCTAAATTTGGTTCGGGTGAAGAAACAGATGCTTTTTTTATTGCTTTAGCTGCTACCAGCCTATTTACTGCGGTTATTACACAATCATTAAATACAACTATGATTCCTATATTGTCAGAAATAGAAAATAATGAAGGGATAATAGGTAAAAAAAACCATACAAATAATCTATTGAACATAATAATTTTAATTTCAATTATAATTGTATTTCTTGGATTGATTTTTTCACCAAATATAATAAAATTATTAGCGTATGGGTTCGAAGGAGGTCAGTTAGATTTAGCAGTAACAATGTTTCGAATTGGGATGCCTGTTGTAATTTTCTCGGGAGTAGTTGGAATATATAGGGGATACCTACAAAGTGAATCAATGTTTATTGAGTCATCAGTTTCTCAACTTCCATTTAATTTTACATATATATTCTTTCTGATTTTTTTATCTTCAATGTTTGGAATTAGAGGTTTGATGGTAACTAGTGTTTTGGCTGTTTGTTCTCAAATATTTATACAGATTCCTGGTGTAAGAAAGACAGGATATCGTTATAGTTTAAAAGTGAATTTTAAAGACCCATATATTAAAAAAATAATGTTTTTAGTTATGCCAGTATTAGTAAGCGTAGCAGTAAATGATTTAAATAAAATAATAGATAAATCACTGGCGTCAACCCTATTAGTAGGAAGTATTTCAGCTCTTAATTATTCTGCAAGATTAAATAGACTAGTTATGGTGGTATTTATTACTGCTATTGCGACAGTTTTATTCCCAATGTTATCAAAAGAAGCGGCGAAAGATTCTTATGATAGTTTCAAAATATTAATGAGATATGGCATTAATATTATTCTTATAATTACAATTCCTACAACAATAGGTATATTATTATTATCTGAGCCAATAGTCAAATTAATCTTTGAAAGAGGGGCTTTTGATTCAACAGCAACCTATATGACATCACAAGCTCTTATTTTTTATAGTTTGGGATTAGTAGGTATGGCATTAAGAACTTTTATGGAACGAGCATATTATTCCTTGCATGATACAAAAACTCCAATGATGAATGGCTTTATCACTGTAGGATTAAATATTGTTTTAAATTTTATTTTAATTGGACCTATGGAATATAAAGGATTAGCATTAGGCACAGCTATTGCAACTACTGTAACAACGGGCTTTCTATTTTACGGATTAAAGCGAAAAATAGGGCCATTAGGTTTTACTTTTATTTCAAGTTGTGCGATGAAATCTTTGAGTTCAGCAATGGTTATGGGAATAACTATTCTATTTATTTACAACATTTTAATCGATAGAGTCTCTAGTAGTGCTCTAATTGAGGGAAGTATTTTATTGATTACTATAGGAATTGGGGCGATTGTATATTTGACTACGTTGTATTTATTGAAAGTAGATGAAATAATTTGGTTTATAAATTTATTTAGGAAGAGATTTAAAATTTAAATTATTTTTGAATAGAAGCCCATTACTTATCACTAACAGTTACCCTAGAGGAAGATTGTTGACAAAGCCCAAGTAGCACACTATTAATATAATAAGCGAAACCCCTCTAGCCAGGAATAGTTGTCATGCACCCTCAAATCGAGTATGATAAATACTTAAAGAAGAAGTGACAACTATGAGTTATAATAAGTACTGTAAAGAGCTTAAAGAAAAAGTAGTGTCAAGAATACTTGGCGGCGAAGAGTCAATCACAGTTATAGGACGAGAAACAGCATAAATCTAAATAACCTCTACCGATGGAGAGACAACGCCAAAAGAACTGGGTTGTCTGCTACGACAAAGTATAAGAAAGCAGAGAATTGGCATTCAGAAGACAATTTTTTGGTGGTGCTTGAAACGTCTAACTTAAAAGAAATAGAGTTTTTAGAGTATTGCAGTAAAAAAGGGCTATACCCAGAGCAAGTAAAAGAGTGGAAAGAAGCTTGCATGCAAGCTAATGGAGTATCAACAGAGAAAGTTTCAAAGGTGAGCCAAGAACTAAAGCAGGAAAGAAAAGAAAAAGAGAAATTACAAAAAGAGTGCTTACGAGAAAAGAAAAAGCATTGGCAGAAGCTGACGCACTATTGGTTCTTGGAAAAAAGGCCAATGCGATTTGGGGACTGGACAACGAGGAAGGCTATTTAACGCCCAAGAACGTGAAATGGCAGTCGAATTAATTAGTGAAGTTACCCAGTCGGGGTCGAGACTTTTTATGGCTTATGAGAAGTAGGAATCCATCCTAGAACCTATAATCGTTGGCGGTTAGATGGATTAGTTGATAAAAGGGCGACTTGTGAAAGACCAGAGCCAAAGAATAAACTTAGCTTAGAAGAAGAAGAAAAAGTTCTCGAAGTTGACAAACACAAGTAAACATACAAGACATAAAATTTGATGAAATAGAAAATAAATTCTATGGAGAATTAGAGGTATCAGGACATATACTAAGAAGTGATGGGGTTAGATTGGATACTTTGATTTTTGAAGTAAGATATCCAACTGACCATGACTAACAGGTAAAAAACTATGAAATTACTGGTGTTTTGCAGGTTAATGAAGAAGAATCATAAGAAATATCGGAGTCAGGTATTATAAATCAATGTAGAACTTAGGTAGGATTCAAATATGTTTGGTTTGAACTTGGGAAAGAAGTGATTGAGCATGGGCTTATATGAAACACCTGATTATAAAGTGATATACAAAGAAGATGCGTTTGAGGTCCGGGATTATTCTGATTTTTATATTGTGGAATATCAAAATGAAATGGATAAGTACAGTGACAATGCTTTTGGAACATTGTTTAGGTACATCAGTCAAGACAATCAGGACAATATTAAGATCAAGATGACTATACCGGTGTTTGAAGAAATCAGCAGTGAAGGACAGAACATGGCATTTGTGGTACCAAGTGTCCATTGGGACAAAATTCCAAAACCTAATAATCCTTTATTGAAGATCAAGAAGTTTGAAAAGGGTACCTTTGCCGTCATAAGATACAGTGGCACATCGGGAAATGCAAAGGAACGAAAGATGATGGGGAATTTGATGTCTTGGATGGATAAGCATGGTTACAGGAAAGCATCCAATTTCATGCTTGCATTCTACAACCCACCTTTTATGCCACCGATGTTCAGGCGTAATGAGATTATGGTTAGAGTATCAGATAACGACTAAGGTTTGTTTTGGAGGGAATAAAATGAAAAAATCAATATTAGATTTATTTACAAGAATGGGAAAGAGGCTTGATGGACCTACATTTTTCAAGGAATTTGAAGACTCAAGTAAATTGATTAGTGAGCTAGAAGCTATAGCATCAGATATAAAAGATGTAGCTGTTAAAGAGGATATTGCTATGGATATTGTCTATATTAAAGCTGGCGATCAAGGGGAGAAAAATGTCTACTACGAATTGAAAAATTCATTTATTCCAATGATTATTTTACATAATGTTGTCATTCAATACGATGATTATAAGGCTCAGATGGATTTTATTCTAATCACCCATCGATTTATCTGTGTGCTAGAAACTAAAAAACTGAATGGAAATATCCAGATCAATACAGATGGTGATTTTGTCCGCTCATTTACAAACAAATCAGGCAAGGTTTATAAGAAAGAAGGCATGTATTCTCCTATTTCACAGAACCAGAGACATGTTAGAATTCTTGAGAACCTTATGCTTCAAGAGAAAGTTATTAAAAGAACACCGGTGCTGTCGTTGGTCGTTATAGCCAATCCGAAATCAATTATTGACTTTAAGTTTGCTAAAAAAGAGGTTAAAGATCAGATTGTTAAATATGATCAGTTGACACCAAGAATCAAGAAGATGTTGGAGATGAAGTCCGATGTAGAGTTAATGACAACAAGCATGATACGGATGTCAGATTTCCTTGTTGAACAACATGTTACAGCTGAGAATGCTTGGGTAACTAAGTATAATAAGTACTTGGCTGTCGATTATACGGATACACAA
The DNA here is from genome assembly GCA_002841435.1 of Firmicutes bacterium HGW-Firmicutes-3. Classification (GTDB taxonomy): domain Bacteria; phylum Bacillota; class Clostridia; order Lachnospirales; family Vallitaleaceae; genus Petrocella. The sequence continues at coordinate 40,036 of PGZS01000005.1, forward strand.
GCGACTTATAATCAGACAGATGAGCTAAATAAGCTAGGCGAAGTTATAGAAGAAAAAATCAATTCGGTGAAAGAGGAAATTGCAGAAGTTATTGAGAATGAAATCGATAAAGAAACAATTCGTAAAGCGCTTGTCAAGTTTAGACTCGAACAAAGCAGGTTAGAGAATATTAAAGCCTATATCATTTTTAACAATAACCAGTTAGATGTACTTTTAGATAAGATGCCAAAGTCAAAAGAAGAGCTGATGAAATGTCAGGGTTTTGGAGCTGATAAAGTTAAAAAGTATGGTGAACAGATTCTTAAGCTAATATCCTAACGATGGTAAATATGAATCTTCTCAATCTTACAAAATTTCGTGTTGGGCAATAACATGGGAAACGATGAATCGAGAGATACAATCAAAAGGCTGTCTGAATCAATAGGTCAATTATAGAAAGATGAAATAGATGGAATGGTTCACAGTATTTTAGATGGTGTGGCTATTATGAATGCAGATCTAACCATCAAATCCCATGTGTTAGATCAGATATGTCGGAGTCTACAGATTTGATGATTAAGATGGTTGAAGACCATATGTATAACAACAAGCTGTTTGAAGGTCCAAGTGTTCGAGGAAGAATGATTGACAATATCATTGCTACCATCAATGAGAAAAGCACCAAAGAAAAAGCACATTCAGAAAGAGTTTCCTATTTGTGTGGGGCCAGTGGTGAAACCCTGAGTTTGGAACACGAAGAGATTAAGACTTTAAAAGCCTTTGGTATGCTCCATGATATTGGAAAGATTGCCATAGCCGATACTTACGACGCCATGACCAGTGAAAGAAGTTATCGACCTGCTATGACAAATGGACTTGCAGTGGAAGAATTGCAAAAAAATTCAGGGACACAGTTTGATCCTGAGCTTATAAGTATTTTTTTGGAGAAGGTATTACCTAAGTTGAACCATTGGTATGTTTCCGCATAGGTTAAGGTCAAAAATCCCTATACAGATGTGCCACAAAATATCATCAAAAAAGCATAAGCGATAAAGCCCAGGGAAACCGAGGGCTTTTTTTATTGGCTCATCAATTGATTAGAAAAAGGATTGCTCAATAAATATGATCACAAGAACCGTCCCACCGGTCACTAATAAATATGATCACAAGAACCGTCCCACCGGTCACTGCTAGTCAGTCAAGATACTGTATTGAATTATATGCTTTTATAACTTGATTTATGGTAAAATAAAAGTAACTAAAGTAGCAAAAAGGGGCTCGATTAAAGCGAATAAAAAATGCACGTTGAATTTAGGTAGGATTAAGATAGTCATCATCATGGAGGTCTGTAGTTTTAAGGATTACATATGGAAAGAAAGGGGAGCGTTGTATGAAAAAAAGGGCTGAAATAACACAAGAAGCCATAGAATGGTACAAAAATGAACGACGCATTTATCTTGAACTCTGTAATGAAGTCATCCGCATATTAAAAACAAAACTAACAGAAAACAATATACTGTATAATGATATGTCCTACAGGGCAAAAGAAATTGAGAGTTTTAGGGACAAATGCTACCAGAAGAAGTATAGTGACCCCATCAACGAAATCTATGATATGGCTGGCGTTAGAATTACAACTTATACCACGGCTGAGGTGAAAAAAATAAAGGGCATCATTGAGTCCAACTTCTTAATTGACGATGAACATTATTCGGATAAAAGCGAGACCATTGAAGTGGATAGATTTGGTTACTTATCGGTCCACTATATTGCTGAGCTAAATGATGACGCGATTATTCCCGAACATAAGAAATTCAAAAAACTAAAATTTGAAATACAGGTTAGAACTTTATTGCAACATGCTTGGTCGGAAGTGGAACATGATCGAAATTATAAATTCAATGGGGTCTTGCCAAAAGAATTGAAGCGCCGATTCTACCGTTTGGCTGGGATTTTAGAGCTTGTAGATAATGAATTTGAGCAACTTTCAAAAGATGTTGAAGAGTACAAACATGAATTAAATCACGAAAAAGATAATCAACTCGATCAGATTAAGTTGAGTCGTCAATCCATCAATGAGTTTTTTTCAAAAATCTATGTTGAAGATGAGATTTTTGATAACAGCAGTGATGAAGTCATTCATTGCTTAAAGACTTTTGGCATACATTCTATTGTGGATTTGAATCAACTTTATGAATCCATATGCCCTGATACCATTAATGAGATGATTGACTTAAATGGTTCGGAATATAATGTGGCTCAATTGGTAAGGGATATTCTCATTGTTAAAGATGCCGAAAGATATTTTGAAAAATGGGGCGCATTTTGGGGTGTTGAAGAAGAAGATATTGAATATTTCAAACTGTTTAATGTAGATATCGAAAGTTTCATCAAAGTGTTCGGTAAAGATTGAAAAATTAAAAAATAAAATGGTTATCAGTCTGAGGACAACTCTTAGAAGAATTGATTTGAGGGATGCGTTTAGATTATAGTATTGTTCTTCATTTTTTACGTAAAGAAGCGGATATCCAAAAGTATTTCGTAAACTTAAAGTCTGCAATAAAATCTGGAGGCTATGTTTTACTGGCAGAGTT
>PGZS01000166.1 GCA_002841435.1 Firmicutes bacterium HGW-Firmicutes-3
TTCTAGGCCGCCACCATCTTCTTTATCCTGTTCTCTACCTGAGCGTTCTGCAATATTGGCAAACTTTCCGTTTTTTAGTTCTTCGATAATTTCCTGTACATTTGACGCTGTTGATTCTACAGGGCTGGTACATGGGTAACATCCAAGAGATCGATATCGTCTTCCGGTTCCTTGGTCAAAATATAACGAAACCATCTCTATTTTTTCACGTTCAATATATTCCCATATGTCCAGTTCCGTCCAATCTAACAGAGGATGAATACGTACATGGGTTCCAGGTGCAAAGTCTGTTTTATACTGATTCCAAAATTCAGGCGGTTGTTCACTTATTGCCCAATCATTATGTTGATTTCTTGGCGAAAAATATCTTTCTTTAGATCGACTACCCTCTTCATCAGCTCTTACACCAACAATCACACCTGTGTATGCTTCAGTATTATGATCCACATCATAGACTCTAGTATTATGATTCATACGATATCTCTTCCATTCACCGTTTAAAGTGCTCTTAAGAGCATCCGCTTTTAGGTCTTTACAACATTGTAGCCTTGTACTGTTACCATCTGGGTAGGTTTGTTTTGCCGACAGGGCTTCTTCATTGGTTCCATAAATCATATCCAGGGACCATTTTAGTGCTAGATTATCTCTATATTCAATCATTTCCGGAATTTTGTAACTTGTGTCGATATGAATTAATGGAATAGGTACGTGACCAAAAAAAGCTTTTCTTGCTAACCACAATAATACTGTAGAATCCTTACCAATGGACCATAGCATTCCCAGGTTTTTGAAGGATGCATAAGCTTCTCTAATGATATGTATACTTTTATTCTCAAGTTGATCTAAGTGATTCATTTAACTACCTCCTGATTTAATATTGATTTGATTCTGATTTTAATGTTTCAATTATTATTTTTTCACCATCTGTTTTCGTGATTGTCCATGTCACTTTATCATCTGATGCTTGCGTCGTCATAGTTGACATTCTATGATGACAGGTTTGATTATCATCCGGTTCAATTATTGGTGAAGACACCTTATAATCAGTGGCAACAAGTTCTATAGCACCTTTAGTACACATTTTCATACACGCAGTGCACCCCCAACACCTCTGTTGCTTGTCCATTGTTGCTCCTAGAATCTCATCAAACTCAATCAAGTCACCAGGGCATATTGCCAAACAAGCTCTACATTTTATACACTTTGTGTTATCAATTCGTATGCTCATAACCGAGCCCCTTTCTTACTAGAGGGCGATGGTACATAATCATTTGATTGCCATCATATCTTGAATTTATATAACATTGATAGACTTCACTTTTTTGGGGATAATCTGTATTGCTTTGATAGCATTGCCATCTTGTCTCTTTTCGTTCCAACAGATGTGCTATTACAACTATTGCAACCATTAACCGATCCCTTAGTTCAGCAAGACTTATAAGCGCTTCACCATTCTTAACAACCATATACTCAGTGATTTCTATCAAAGAAATGATCTCTGCTTGAGCCATTCGTAAGTTCTCTGAATTATAGCGATAATTTGTACTTTTACCTCCTGCATGTGTATCCATGATTTTTTGCATTTGTAGTTCTAATGCTTCCAACTTTTTCGTATCATTTGGTGATGCTTCATCGATTCTATTGGTAAAATTTGTGATTTTTTCTACAACACTCATTTCAGGCAACTCTATCCCTTTTAACCCATTTAAGTCCTCTATTATTGTCTCGATGGCTATAACACTTTCTGCCATACATCCGGTGACATATTTTTTAGGACTACCACCACAAACATCACCAGCAGCATATAAACGCTTAAGCGTTGTTCTTCTTTTATAATCTACCCAGTACCCACTACCACTATGACCACCAACGATATAGGGTTCTGTGCCTGTTATCTCAACACCTAGATCTGTTGGCATCTTTTTATCGTACCAGTCCAAGGTCTGTGAAGGCGCCATGTTTAAGTAAGCCTTTTCAAGTAAATTAGATACTTTCATATCTATACCCACTGTATCTAGATAACAAGGACCTCGTCCTTCTTCTTCTTCTTGCGTAGTGGCATGTAATCTTAGTTCCGTGGTGACTCTATCATAGTCTTTTAAATAATCTTCACCTAATCTATTGCGATGAACCGGATGTAGGCTCTGAGCAATAGTTCCCGTAGGTGCAATCGTGTTTTTAATCCGAAGAGCGATAAATCTCATTTCAAAACCTGTCATTTCTGCACCAGCCCTAATGCCTATTGCATAACCACTACCACAGTTAAAAGGACTGTACCACATCTTGTGTGCATTTTGACCCTGATTATTGGGAAGATATATGCCAGCAGCACCTCCAGCTGTGCACAAAGTGGCTTTTGCTTTAATAATATATAAACTTTTTTTCCTTTTTGAGTAGCCTATGCCACCAACTACTGAACCACTATGAGTTAACAAGTCAAGTATGTATACTTCTTCAAGCAACGTCACCTTAGCTTCTTCTATAAGAGGTTTTGCAAGTATTGGCTTAATGTTTTCACCATTAATCTTGATACTATGTTTACCTCGCATTGCATAGCTACCATTCGTATTTTTTAATATAGGTAATCCCATATCTTCAAGAATACTGACCATGTCATTTAACTTTTCCAAGATTGATACAACCAAATCTTCTCTAATAATGCCGTCAAATTCTTCTTTAATGTAATCAAGGCATGATTCTATCGTTTCATCTGGTCCAATATATGCATTTAGAGCATTAACACCAGCAGCCAAACAACCGCTACGAATTATATAGCTTCGGTCACAAACAACAATCTTATAATCAGATGTTTCTGCGGCAACCTTTGCAGCTATGCACCCTGACGTTCCACCTCCAATGATTAAAATGTCTGTTTCTAAATGTTTGATCTTCATATTCTACTCCCTCTATAGACTTAGTATATACTCAGCAACAATATCGACTGATGCTTCAAGAGATAGCTCCTGCGTATTAATCACTATGTGAGGTGATTTTGGCGGCTCATATACCGAGGCAACACCTGTAAATTCCTTAATAATGCCACGTTCAACCTTTTCATAAAGCCCCTTAGGATCTCTCTCACGGCATATTTCCAGAGGACATGTGACATAAACTTCTGTATAGCGTTCCCTAAAGGTGTCTGCAAATATAAGCCGTTCTTTTTCAATTGGTGCTATAAAACTCAATAACACAATGACCCCTGTCTGAGATAGAATCATACTAATTTCTTTCATCCTTCGTATATTCTCTATTCTGTCTTCTATTGAAAAACCTAAATCTTTATTCAGTCCCAACCGAACACTATCACCGTCTAAAACATAGGTTAATCTTGATAATTCATGGAGCTTTTTTTCAACTGCATAGGCAATGGTTGATTTCCCTGCTCCAGATAAACCTGTTAGTAGAATAACTTGACCTTTTTGACCCAGAAGTTTCTCTCTATCATCCTGATTAATCGTTATTGGGTGGCTCGTTAGATTGTTGCCTTTTCCTTCACGCATCGTTAACATTACCTCCATATCCAATGATAATCTTCTCAATATCCTCTTTATACTTGCTATATAAGGTATCCCAGTCTTGACAATCTTTTTGATTGCTTAATATATAAAGTTCCTTAAACATGTTAACAATATTTTTTTCAGCTATTGTCGCAAGATGTGTTCCTATTAGAGTACCCTCTCTCTTGATTCTCCCTCCGATATAGACTTTATAAGCTGGGTATGTTTTATTCTCTTTTTTTAGTTTTGTGCCCTCTAGCCCAATTGGTGCCAACTGATGTAACGCACATGAATTCCGACAGCCGGAGATTCTGATAAAAGGTAACGTTTCTTTCTTATCAAAATATGTGTGTAAGTTTGTGAGCAAATTTTGTCCATCCATAAGCCCTATACTACAATTATTTGCACCTGTGCAAGCTATAGATGCTTCTAATCTTGTAGATGGTATTAGGTCTTTAAATGTTTTTTCTAAAACCACTATTTGTTCCTCTCTCAAGTTCCTAACATATAGTCCTTGAGTTATGCTCAGTCGATATTCAACTCTATCGCCAAAAACTTCTGTCATATCCAATAATTGATCTAATTGTTCACAGGATAAGTCTCCATGACTGGGATGTAGATAAAGGCTATATAAGCCTCTTTGTTTCTGTCTTATTCTTGAAATGGTATTTGGTAGCCCATGCATTGGTTCTTCAACTTGTTTACTGAAGTCTTTCACGTCTTCTAAGTGTTCTATTTTATGCAGGTCATTAACAGATACCGTCTTAAGATGACGCTCATATAAAACTCTAAATTTTTCTTCACCAAGATTTTTCAAAATATATCTTATACGCGCTATGTTTCGATTCTCACGATTACCATGTGTTTCAAAAAGCTGCTTCATTGCTAGAATCGGATACAAGATTTGGGTTTCATCTATCCAATCTGACAATTTGACACTTACTTCCGGGTTACTACCAAATCCACCACCACCGTATATAACAAAACCTCTTCGACCATTTTTCATTTTCGCTATGAAACCCAAATCGGCAATCGTTGCCAAACCTTCATCTTCTTCTGTATTTGAGAAACCTATCTTGAATTTTCTTGGTAATGTAATCGTCTCATCTAACTCAAATATAAATTTGGTGGCCTCAATTGCATGAGGTGTAACATCAAATACTTCTCGCGGGTTCACGCCTGACAAAGCCGGACAGGTAATATTACGAATGCTGTTGCCTCCTGTGCCATAGGTCACAATATCAAGGTCCAATAATCTTTTCATAATTTCCCACGTATCATCTAGACGAATTTTATGAAATTGAATAGCCTGCCGGGTGGTTAAGTGGATCCATCCTTTGGAATAACTTTTGCCGATTGCACTTATGCCTCTTAGTTGATTTAAAGTTACGATTCCAGATATAATTCTAGGACGCATCATATAATCACCAGCACCTCTTTGAGGGTATACCCCGTAAGCACCACTCGTTTTCTTGAATTCATGACCCTTTACTTTTTGTTCAATCGCTTGTACTAATTCATCTCTATATCTTTTTTGGTTTTCATACATTTTCTGAGTTATTGTAATCATATGAAGCCTCCTTAATTTGAACATAAGTAACTCTGTCCTTGATGTCTTTCTAAATTAGGAATACCTAGATATTAAAAAAGCACCAATCATCAAA
>PGZS01000167.1 GCA_002841435.1 Firmicutes bacterium HGW-Firmicutes-3
TGTATTTAGTGAGTCAGTTATGAAAGAAAGATTGCCAAAGGATACTTTTAAAGCATTGAAAAAAACCATGATTCTTGGTCATGAATTAGCTCCTGAAGTTGCGGAGGTAGTCGCAAATGCAATGAAAGATTGGGCAGTGGAAAAAGGTGCAACCCATTATACACACTGGTTTCAACCAATGACTGGAAAAACTGCAGAAAAACATGATTCATTTATCGAGCCAACAGGAGACGGTAAGGTAATTATGGAGTTTAGTGGGAAACAGTTAATCCAAGGTGAGCCAGATGCTTCATCTTTTCCTAATGGAGGCTTAAGAGCTACATTTGAAGCCAGAGGTTATACGGCATGGGATGCAACTTCACCTGCATTTATTAAAGACGATACATTATGTATACCAACAGCTTTCTGTTCTTATACTGGAGAAGCCTTGGATAAGAAAACACCACTGCTTAGATCCATGCAAGCTATATCCCAACAAGCGGTAAGAATTCTTAGGCTATTTGGTGACACTGAAACCAATAAAGTAACATCAACGGTTGGTCCGGAACAAGAGTATTTCTTAGTCGATAAAAAGTTATATCAACTTAGAAAAGACCTGATTTTTTCAGGAAGAACTTTATTTGGCGCAATGCCACCTAAAGGACAAGAACTGGATGATCATTATTTTGGTAGCATTAAAGAACGGGTATCTGACTTCATGAAGGAATTTGACTTAGAGTTATGGAAGCTTGGCATTTCTTCTAAGACAAAACACAATGAAGTGGCACCTGCTCAACATGAAATGGCACCTATTTATTCAACGACTAATATTGCAACAGACCATAATCAGTTGGTAATGGATACACTTATTAAAGTAGCTAATAGACATGATTTAGCTTGTTTACTTCATGAAAAACCTTTTGCAGGTGTAAATGGATCAGGAAAGCATAACAACTGGTCAATCAGTACTGAAAAAGCTAACTTACTTGAACCAGGCGATACACCTCATGAGAATGCTCAGTTTTTAACTTTCCTTGTTGCAACTATTGCAGCTGTTGATAAATATGCACCACTTTTAAGACTCTCAGCAGCTTCACCCGGTAATGATCATAGATTAGGTGCGAACGAAGCGCCACCAGCAGTTATATCTATCTTCCTTGGTGAGCAATTAAATGCCATTATCGAACAGATTAAAGAAGGTGCTTTAACTTCTTCAACAAAAGCCAGTGCAATGGATCTTGGCGTTACAACATTACCTAAATTTGCGAAGGACGTAACAGATAGAAATAGAACATCACCATTTGCTTTTACCGGCAATAAATTTGAATTTAGAATGGTAGGATCATCTGCATCTGTATCCGGTCCAAACATTGTTTTAAACACAATTGTTGCAGAGGTATTAAAAGAGATTGCCGATGAGTTGGATGTTGCAGAAGACTTTAATGCCACTCTAAAGACAATTATTGAACGATTAATAAAAGCCCATAGTAGAATTATTTTTAATGGTGACGGTTACTCTGAAGATTGGTTAGATGAAGCAAATAGACGTGGTCTTCCTAACATAAAAACGGCTGTTGAAGCCATTAAGGTATTTGATGAACCTGAATATGTAGATCTGTTCTTAAGACATGGCGTATTTTTCAAAGGTGAGATTGCAGCGCGTCAGGAAATTATGTTTGAAGAGTATATTAAAACCATCAACATTGAAGCTCTTACAATGATTGAGATGGCTAAGAAGGAAATCATCCCTTCTGTTATAGAGTTTGCAACCAGTTTAGCAGACTCCATCAATGCTATAAAAGCGGCTGTCCCAAGCGCGTTGGTGAGTGTTCAAGAAAATCTTTTAATTAAAATATCAGAACTCTTAGTTGAAGCTCAAGAAAAATTAGTGGCTTTAGAGGAAGAAGTGGATAAAACACATTTAATTGAAAATATTGAGGAAGAAGCGTTTGCATTTAAATTCAATGTATTCGAAAAAATGATGGCACTTAGAAAGCCATGTGACGAACTTGAAGCTATTGTTGCAGAAGACTATTGGCCATACCCAACGTATAGTGATTTGCTATTTAGAGTCTAAGTCCTAATAAATGAATAAATGGTTATAGGGTCAAAACTAAGTTTCACTAAAATCACATACAATATATAGATTACGTTGATACATTCATAACTATATATTGTATGCGAAAGTTCAACTATATAGTTTTGACACCTTAACCAATGAATAAATAATTAAACCAAAAGGATATCTAAGTCAGAGCTTAGATATCCTTTTTACATGGTCTTAAAAATCTGAGTGTATAGTATGAATAACCTTAATAGTATCAAAAATTGCCTTATTAAATCCCTATATGGTATACATATTACATTAGAACGTTCATAATGTTATGTATGTATTCTTTTGCCGAGAAGTCATTGAATAATCGCTGAATAAACTCTTTAGAAAGTTCATTATTATGTGGAATGAATGTTAATAAAATGTTAAGATATAAGTAATACCTCAAATTTTTAATAACAGTAAGAAAGTAGATTCGTTAAAAGAATCGTGAAATGTGTTACCATTGTGTTCTTGTAGAACAGGCTGAAAAAGGAGTTGAAGACAATGAAATTGAGAACCAAATTTATCAGTGGTATTGCTATTATTCTAATTGCTTCAATGTTGGTACTAGCTATTGTGGTGAACTATTATATGGAAGAGCTTATTATCACCCAAGAAGAGGCTTATCACGACTTGCTTTTAGAGGCAGTGGAAGCTCAAATGGTAGGTCAGTTAAACAGTGCTCGGATGTCAGTGTTATCCATTTCTGAAAATACACAGATTCAAGCATTGTTTGCTCAAGGAGACAGGGATGGGTTGTTGGAACAGTTATTACCTGTTTTTGAAACACTTCAAAGTGAAGTGGCTCAAATTCAATTTCATTTGCCGGATTCAACAGCCTTTTTACGACTTCATATGCCGGATAAATTTGGAGACAGTCTCCGTGACTTTCGTTTTACTGTAAATGAAGCCAACGCCAATTTAGAAATTGTTCAAGGATTGGAAGAGGGACGTGGTGGCTATGGGTTTAGGGTGGTAGTGCCTATGTTTTACCAGGGTGTTCACACAGGATCAGTCGAATACGGAAGTGATTTCAATATTGCTTTTTTAGAAAATTTAAAAAAACAATTTAAAGGAGATTATTTTATATATTCCATTACTGATGAATCCGTTGCTTTAGAATCAGAAATATCAGACCAAGGTTTTTTAGCGGGAACACTAGAACAGGATAACTGGCAAACTGAAGAGCTATACTTAAATCAGGTACAAGAAGGAAGTTTTGTGAGACTTCGTTCGGAGAATCAGCTAGAAAGCATATTACTTATTCCATACAAAGACTACCAAGGTAATGTGGGCGGCTATATTAAAGCTGTTATTGACCGCAGTGAAACGCTTAGGATGACACAGTGGATGCACCGGCTTCTTTATTTGCTTTCAGCGGTCATCACGGTACTATTAGCAGTCGTTATGTTTATATTCTTACACAGGGCGGTTATTAAGCCAGTAAAAAATCTACAAAATGTTATTCACCAAGTAGAAGGTGGAGATTATACAGTTGTGTGTAATCGAAAATCTAATGATGAAGTCGGTGAACTTTCAGATTCTTTTAATATAATGGTATCTACAATGAAAGAAATGCTTGGAAATGTAAAGAAGGCATCCGATGAGGTTTCGGAGGCATCCATAGCATTGCAGAGTAATGCTGAGCAAAACAGTCAAACATCAATGGAGGTAGCACGTGCGATAGAAGAAATAGCCAATGGTGCATCAGAGCAGGCTTTACGAACGCAAGAGGGTTCAGAAAAATCCAATGAGTTGGGTAATGTTATTGAAGGAAATATTGCCTTAATGACAGAGCTAAATGATTCTAATAATAGAGTAATGGTGGAAATAGAAGAAGGTTTGAACAAAATAGAAGCATTAACAGAAATCTATCGATTCACTGACCAGGCAATCCAAGAGGTTCATACTGGAATTCAGCGTACGGACAGCAGTTCAGAAAGAATAAGTGAGGCCAGTAAAGTGATTTCAAACATTTCGGAGCAAACGAATTTACTTGCTCTAAATGCTGCTATTGAAGCGGCTAGAGCCGGTGAAGCAGGCAAAGGTTTTGCTGTAGTTGCAGATGAAATTCGTAAATTAGCAGAAAGTTCCAATGATTCGACTCGGACAATTGATCAAGTAATTGATGAGCTACGGTCGAACTCTAGTAAAGCGGTTGAGACCATTCAAAAGAGTTTGGAAGCATTGAAAAAACTCCATGAAGAAATAGCGAATAGTCAAAAAGTTTATAACCAAATTGCGAGTGCGACACGTGTATCACAAGCAAAGATGGAGGAATTGAATCATTCTACAGACCATATGGAAAAAATGAAAAATACGATTCTTGATGCCATTCAGAGCTTAGCTGCAATAGCTGAAGAAAATTCCGCTTCCACTGAAGAGGTTTCGGCATCGGTAGAGGAGCAAACGGCTTCCATGGAAGAAATTTCCAGTGCCAGTGAAAGTCTATCAGACCTTTCACAGAATTTACGTTCTTTAATAGATCGTTTTGCAACATAGCTGATATAGATGTCATAAAAATGAATTTGGTATTAGAAACGACCATCAGGAGGATATATGATTATTACCATTGCACTGAATCCGGGTATAGAAAAAAGAATAACAGTTGACCAATTGGTCGTAGGCGAGGAACATAATGTTTTAGATTATCAGTTAATGATTGGACGAAGCAGTGTTTATTCAGCTTACATTATGCGCCTCTTACAAGGAGATCCTTATGTTATGGGATTTGCAGGTGGTATTGGTGGTCGTTATATTAAGAACTTTCTGGATAAAAATCGAATTAAATCAAATTTTGTTCTAAAAGACAAAGAGATGGAATCTATCTTCCTTATAAGGATGGAAGGGCAACCGGATACAAGATTTATTGACCACTCTCATCAACTCACACAAAACGATGCTAAAAATTTTAAACATAAACTCATCGGACAGTTAAAGGATACAGACATCATATTATTAAATGGTGATACATTAGACCATATGGCCATGTCGATTATGATTGATACGATGGAT
>PGZS01000168.1 GCA_002841435.1 Firmicutes bacterium HGW-Firmicutes-3
ACTAAGAAACCAAGTAACGAATCTTTTGTATCATGGTAAAATCAAGACCACTGATCCAAAAGCTAAAGAAGTTCGTAAGATTGCTGAGAAGTTGATTGCAATGGCTGTAAGAGAAAAGGACAATTATACGGAAGTAACGGTTACTCAAAAAGTGCCTAAAAAAACTGCTGACGGTAAAAGAGTCAAAGAGGTCGTTGAAGGCAAGAAAGTAACACAATTTGAAGAAATTAAAAAGGTCATCAGAAAAGACAGCGCAACAAAGCTCCATGCAAGAAGAGAAATTTTAAAGGTATTATACCCTGTTACTGAAGTGCCAAAAGAGGCAGCTGGTAAAAAGGCAAATACTAAAAAAGTAGATCTTGCAGAAGTTTTATTTAATGAGATAGCACCAAAGTATACAGATCGAAATGGTGGTTACACAAGAATCATCAAAATCGGTCCACGTAAAGGTGACGCTGCAGAAGAAGTAATTCTTGAATTAGTATAATAAACAGGGGTTAAGTGCGCTGCACTTAGCCCCATTTTTATTATATTAAGAAAATAGTACTTTCCTTCATACATCACATCAGATTTATAAACACTGTCAGTAGTTATAGTTGAGGATCCAAGGTATTGGGTACTGACCTTTTCTACGGACAATTAACGGAACAGGAGTGGCAAAAATATGGTAAAAGCTAATAATTTGATATTTGAATATGTTGCTCATAATGATCGAGGCGAGGTGGAAGGCGTTCACAGGGCCATCGATGATGTCTCCTTTGATGTGAAAAAAGGGGACTTTATTGCTATCTTGGGTCACAATGGTTCAGGAAAGTCTACTTTGGCAAAGCATTTAAATGCGTTACTTAAACCTAAATCAGGAACATTGCTTATTAAAAATATGGATACTAAAGATGACCATCATGTTTGGGATATACGACAATCTGCCGGGATGGTGTTTCAAAATCCGGACAATCAGATTATTGCTACAATTGTAGAAGAAGATGTTGCTTTTGGTCCTGAGAATATCGGAATCGAAGCCGGTGAAATACGAAAAAGAGTGGATATGGCCCTTGAAGTTGTTGAAATGACAGACTACGCCGGTCACTCACCTAATAAATTATCAGGCGGTCAAAAGCAACGTATTGCCATTGCCGGTGTACTTGCCATGAAGCCAGATTGTATCATATTAGATGAACCAACAGCCATGTTAGATCCTTCAGGGCGAGAAGAAGTCTTAAAAACCGTGCAAAAGCTCAATAAAGAGGATAAGATAACAATTATACTGATTACCCACTTCATGGAGGAAGCTGTAATGGCTGACCATGTCTATGTTATGGCTGAAGGTAAGATTGCTTTAGATGGCATACCAAGAGATGTTTTCTCGAAGGTTGAGATCATGAAAGCATTAAAATTAAACGTACCCGAAGTAACTGAATTGGCCTATGAACTCAATCATGCAGGTATTGATATTCCTATAGATTTACTAACAATAGACGAAATGGTGGGAAGTTTATGTCGATTACTATAGAAAATTTGAATTATACATATAGCGCAGATACAGCCTTTAAAATGCAAGCTTTAAAGCAAATCAGCTTAACAATTAAACCCGGTGAGTTTATTGGATTGATTGGACACACCGGATCAGGTAAATCTACACTTATACAACAAATCAACGGTATATTAAAACCGGATTCAGGAAAAGTCATCATTGGTGACATATCCATTTTCGATAAAGGTGTAGATCTAAGAAGCATACGGCAAAAAGTGGGCTTGGTGTTTCAATACCCAGAACATCAGTTATTTGAAATGACAGTTTTTAAGGATGTGGCATTTGGCCCAACCAATATGAAGCTTCAGGATGATGAGATCAATAAAAGAGTCAAGCATGCTTTAAGCATCGTTGGTATTGAGGAATCCTTATATGAATCCTCACCCTTTGATCTCTCAGGCGGACAGAAAAGGCGGGTCGCCATAGCGGGTGTGCTTGCCATGATGCCTGAGATACTTATCTTAGATGAGCCTACAGCAGGTCTTGACCCTCAGGGCCGTTATGAGATTCTTGACGAGATACAAAACTTACATAAAAGCCTCGGTATTACGGTTATTTTAGTTTCTCATAGTATGGAAGATATCGCCCGTTATGTTGATCGGGTTGTTGTTATGGACAAAGGAGAAATCAAGATGGACGGCCTAGTTAAAGATATCTTCAAGGAAACAGAGGCCCTTGAAGCCATGGGACTAGCAGTACCTCAGGTTAGTTATCTCATTCAAGCACTAAACAAGCATGGTTTCAATCTATCCGAGGACATTGTAACACTTGAAGAAGCCAAGGAAGCATTGATCACCCTACTTAAAAGAGAGTCAGAGTAAAGAGGTAAACAATATGATTAGGGATATAACCATCGGACAATTTTATCCGGCTAAGTCAAGGATTCACGAGCTGGACCCACGTACCAAAATAAATGGAACATTCTTTTTTATCCTTTCACTATTCATAAATCAGTCTTTGATCACCTATGGCTTAGCCTTTTTGGCACTTAGTGCAGTTATTATGGCGACAACGATACCGGTTCGTTTTATGTTAAAAGGTCTAAAATCCATTTTTATCATTATCATGCTCACAATCGTACTCAATCTTTTTTTAACACCGGGTACAACGGTATTGTTAACACTGGGTCGGTTCACAATAACATCAGAAGGCCTACAAACAGCTTTTTATATGGGTACAAGGCTTATTATGTTGATTATAGGATCTTCGGTATTGACGTTGACTACATCACCTATAACCTTGACGGACGGCATAGAAGCACTATTAAAGCCCTTAGAACGTATCAAGGTACCCGCTCATGAGATTGCCATGATGATGACCATTGCCTTGCGATTCATTCCGATTCTACTAGAGGAAACGGATAAGATTATGAAAGCGCAGCTTGCCCGAGGTGCCGATTTTGAATCAGGCGGACTCATTAAAAAAGCAAGAAGTATGGTGCCCTTATTGGTGCCTCTATTTATATCTTCATTTAGAAGAGCAGATGATCTTGCACTTGCGATGGAGGCAAGATGTTACAGAGGCGGCGAAGGCCGAACCCGTTTAAAGCAACTTAAATATAAAAAAGTTGATTTCTGGGCTTATAACATACTTATGCTTTATCTTATTATTTTTGTTGTCTTGAGATTTATTTAATAAAAAGGAGCGCTATCATGTATTATTACAAGTTAACGGTAGCTTATGACGGTACGAATTACTGTGGTTGGCAAGTACAAAAGAATAATGAAACAGTACAAGGTGTAATGATGATGGCAGCCAAAGCTCTTTTTGGAGAGAATGTCACCTTAACAGGCGCCAGTAGAACAGACGCAGGCGTCCATGCCAATGGACAAGTGGTCCTCATGGTGAGTGAAAAAGCGATGGCGACCTATAAAATACCTTTGGCGTTCAATATGCATATGCCACGAGACATTGTTGTGATTAAAGCTGAAGAAGTTGACGAAACCTTTCATCCTAGATATATACGCCATCAAAAGACTTATATATATAGTGTTTATAACGGACCGCATCACTTGCCGAAGGACCAACGGTATAGCATGCATTACAGATATAACCTTAAACTAGAACCAATGGAAGAAGCAGCCAAGTATTTTATCGGCACCCATGATTTTGAAAGCTATAGTTCTATTAAGAAAAGTATAGATCAGACAATTAGAACGATTCACGATTTGAAAATCACCAAAGAAGGTGCCATGTACCGTTTTGAGATTGTAGGAAATGGATTTTTATATAATATGGTTAGAATCATGGTAGGTACTTTGCTTGAAGTGGGAAATGGCAGAAGAAAACCAGAGTCGATTAGAGATGGTTTAGAAAGAAAGTCAAGAAAAGCAGCAGGTAAAACAGCACCGGCAAAGGGTTTAACACTTGAATACATAGATTACTTACAAGGAGATTAGGATGAAAAAGCATATACTACGTGTTGGCATCATGTTATTTTTTATTTTAGTGATTACAGGTTGTGAAAAAAAGGCAAATACATCTGAGGAACAAGATGTTTTTATTGGTAAAATCCTGACCATCACAAAAGATGAGATTAATGTCATAGAGACTTCCGGAGGTGGCTATGAACAACGAATACAAGAAGCAGAAGTTGAACTACTGGATGGTCCTAATGAAGGTGATATAATAACCGTCATTAATTCTATGGATCAGATGTATGCTTATGACTTGGAACTCTATGAAGGTTCTGAAATCTATACTTTTGTCGAATACGATGAAGATGGCAACATACGTGAAGGGTATGTATATAGCTACAGAAGGGATAAATATATCTATGCTCTAGTAGTCATATTCCTTATTTTGATGGTGGTAGTAGGTGGATATCAAGGCCTTAGGACGCTTTTGACTCTTGGATTGACCCTTGCAGGTATTTATTATATGCTCATTGGCATTGCAGGGGGTGGTAACGCCATTCTTTTATCTATGGTGATCTGTGCACTTATTGCTATTGTGACTATGTTTCTGGTCACCGGCTTCAATCGTAAGTCCATTTCGGCTATTATCGGAACTATTGGTGGTGTATTGGTATCCGGAATTATTGCAATTATTGTTAGTGATTATGCGGTACTGACAGGTCTTGGTACAACAGAAGCACAGATGTTGCTCTTTACCCAAGGTGAAGTTGACTTTAATTTTACCAGCATCTTATTTGCAAGTATTTTACTAGGAACTCTCGGAGCGGTTATGGATGTATGTATGTCCATTGCTTCTGCTATTAATGAAATTACAGAGGCCAATCCTTTCATGAGTACAAAAGATCTTTTTAGATCAGGGATGAATATAGGTAGAGATGTTATGGGTACCATGGCAAACACCCTTATACTTGCCTATGCCGGAACATCCATATTCTTAATTCTCGTTTTTTTCATGAACGACATTCCCTATTTTGATATTATCAATATGGACGCGATAGCAACAGAAATCGTCAGAGCGCTCTCAGGTACAATTGGGTTGGTCTTAAGTATTCCTTTAACAGCCTATATCGCAGCAATTTTGGAAAAGAAAAACGAAAGCAATTATTAGTACTTATTTCACTTGACACACCAGGGT
>PGZS01000169.1 GCA_002841435.1 Firmicutes bacterium HGW-Firmicutes-3
TTTTAGCCACCTGCCTATAAAGGTACATAGAACTGGATAAAACGCAGGTAAAAACAAGCTTAAAGCATGATGTAACCCTACACTATGCATAACATTTATTTAATCATAGTATAATACATTATCATCAATAGTATAAATAACTTACACTTTGTTTAAAACCTTATTTAATTGGTATATAATAGATATATTACATATACGATGTGAGGAGGAGAAATGTATAAGTTAGTTACAGCTAGTTATGATAATGAACCAGATCAATATTTAATTGTTGACGACAATTATGAAATTCATGAAAAAACGTTATACTTCTCAAATTGGCTTCGGTCAAAAGGGTATGCCCTGAATATTCAAAGTGGGTATTTAAGGGATTTGACAATCTATCTTAATTATATTGATGAAAGAGATATAAATCTTGAAGAAGTAACTCCCTTGCATATTACAGGATATGTAAGCTTTTTACGAGGCCTTGCGGTAACTGCGCCAAAGGCGGAGAAAAAGGATAAGATTCTCAAATTTAAAGGCGTAGACGAAAATGATCAAAGAACAACACGGGAAGGAACTACGATAAACAGAATGTTAGCGTCAGTTTCTTCTTTTTACAAGTGCCTTGAGGTATGCGAAATGACAGAAAAATCACCATTTGTCATGCTTGATGGTGTAAGACCAAATGGAATTTACAAAGCATTTTTAAGTTATACGAAAAACAGAGTAAATACAGCTAAAAGTTATCACAAAGTAAAAGACAAGTATATTAATAGGTCGATTGAAAGATTATTTTCAGATGAAATTGAAACATTTTACCAAGGCCTTGTTGGACTGAGAAATCAACTGATCTTTGACATTTTATATGGAACTGGAATGCGAATCGGAGAACTTCAATCACTGTATGTATCTGATTATACCATCGGATGGCGCGGAGAATTTGGATTGATCCATCTGGTGGATAGAGACGAAACTGATCCGTCACGAATGTTGAAGACTGGGCCAAGAGATATACCTGTTACAAATGAATTGCTTTTTAAGATTGAAGAATATATCACAGAAGTTAGACCTTATATTGAGGGTGTTGATTACCTGTTTGTTGCTGAAAGTGGCATAACTAAAGGTAAAGCACTATCAAGAAGTTCAATCGAAAAATTATTTAAAACATGTTCTGAAAAAACGGACATTCGATGCCATCCTCACCTTTTAAGACACACACATTGTACCGAATTAAAAGAGGCGGGGTTTGATTTACTGCATATTGGAACGCGCGTCGGCCATAAAAGTATGTATACGACACAAAAATATTCGCACCCATCTTTAGTGAGTCAAGCTGAAACATATATGAGGTTTGAGAAAAATAGAGAAAAGGGGCGAATTAATGAGTGTTAGATATTCAGATGATTTTTGGGAAACCATACCTAATAACCCTACGTTGGAATCAGATTATGTTTATGATTTTACTCATTATAAATCAAAAACTTTGAAGAACCAAGTCAAAGATTATTTCTTTGAAGAACTAGAAAATGATAGGATTACTGATTCTACACTTTATACATACGCTCGATACTTAAAGCATTTCACAGCGTTTTTAGATGAATACAGCATTGAACTTGATAGTTTCAATGAGCTTACACAGTTAATGGTTGAACAATACATTTTTCATCTTAGAGCCTCAGATGAGCTTAAAACACCAAGTTCAAAATCTACGGCATTTTCCGCGTTTAAATCAACGGTTAGATTTGGCCAGATGTTTCAACGTGATAATTATCCAACTACTGAGATATTTCCTAAAGATGTAGCGAGGTTGTTTGGAGTTGAAGATGTAATGTTAACAAAGGTTATTGACGACTATGTCCTCAAACAGATCGATGTAGCGCTTGAAACTGCAACGGAAGATATTCAGACTAAAGTTTTAATTTATACTGCTAGAGAAACAGGACTACGTTTATCGGAGATTTTAACGCTAAGAGAAAACTGTGTGATGGAAGATTTCGCAGGAAGTCCAATATTGTTCACTTATTCATTTAAAAACGAAAAGGAAAGAGCAATCCCAATCACAAAAAAACTTGAAAGAAGTATCAAGCAATTAGAGGCTCATAACGCTGAGTTAAAAAGTCAAGAAATATTTGAATTTGTTGAAGGCACCCCGGAGAACTTATTGTTTATAAAATATAACAAAAAAGGGAAATACCGTGGTAAGTACACAAAGGTTGCGCAAGGATATGCTAGAGATTTGTTACAAAATTTCGTTAAGATTCACAGCATACGGGATGTAGAAGGTAATTATGTGTCAGATTTACTATATCATAGTTTTAGACACACTATTGGTACCGAGATGTTAAGTTATGGATCGGCACCAGATGACGTAATGGCTCATTTAGGTCACGAATCGATGCATTCAACATCAAACTATGCAAGAGTAACGGAATCAAAACTGCAAACAGACTATGACAAACTTGGATTTATAGGGATCACTGAATTAGATCTAGTAGAAAATTCATCAAAAGGGACGGCTATCATTAAACAACAAAATTTAATAGCGGGATCTCTCCCTGATGGTAATTGCTTAAAAGCATTTGAAGGCGATAATCACTGCAAAAAATTTAATGCTTGCTTATTCTGTAATAAGTATCGTACATATGTGAAAGATCTACCCACTCATAGAAATCAATTAGAAAGGCTTAAACAAGACAAACAAGCCTACGCTGACGAAATGAGTATCGGTAACTTGGAATATGTTGAAGATATAGAAAAAGCGTTGATCACAATCATTGAACGATTGGAGGCATTGAAATGAATGCATTAAAGCTTGAGAAGCTTATGGATTATCAACCAGGATATATTGAGGATCAAGTTAATTTTCGTATTGGAAATGGCTATTTCGAGGATATGTTATGGGACTTCAATGGTTTTGATGATGTTAGGAAAAACGTTGCAAAAGCGCGCAATCAGTTTGATTTCAGCATGATAAAACATACTAAAATCGCATTAGTATTTAAGCAGTTTTTAGTTACCGACATGATTGCAAATGAGGTATCTACAGCCAAACGAGATTATGATGGATTGCGATATTTTTACCGCTTTTTAGAAAGTAATTATCCCAGCATTGATTCATTAAGTCAATTAACTCAAATGATATTAAGAACCTACTATTTGAGCGTTTTGGAAGCAAAGAGCCAAAAAACAGGAGGCCCGCTTTCGAGAACAAGCATTTTGCATAATACTTCGCATATAAAAGATTTGTTTCTTGAGGGGATGAGAAGGGGTTGGGATGTACCAAGTGAAGGTTACTGGATAGTTCAGTTATATGAGGTAATTATTGGGGAATCACCACGAGTTGCTATGCCTAATAAAGAAACAACAAAAACTGCTTACTCACCGGAAACAATTGCGACAGTAATAAAATGCGCACTAAAAGACAGCAATATTATTACAAAGTCGGCGGTAATAATATCAACGCAGATAGGTGTTAGAATTGATGAGGTTGTATCGATTAAGGCTGGATGCATTAAAACAATCAGCGGAAAACCAAAAATCGAATATATAACAAGAAAAACCAAAAAAGGTCCAACAACAGTATATAAACCTGTCAATGCACTTGTGATTGAAGTAGTAAAGCAACTTGAAAAAGAAACAGAAGAGCTACGTAAGCAAACAGGTCTTGAAGATCTATTTATTAGTAAATGCAACAGATTTGGCCCAATGCCATGCAGTATAGATAATTTTAACAAAAATTATCTAAAGCCATTTGTTAAACGCTGGGATATAAAAGAAGACGGGAAATTAATTGATTTGTCGAGTCACTATTTTCGTCATTTTTTCGCTCAAGGCGCGTGGAAAAATGGAATGCCTGTAGAATCAATCTCTAAGATGTTTGACCACGATAGCCTTATGATGACTTCAACGTATACTTATAACCTACGAGAACAGGTTCATGAAAGCTTTGTAGATGCAATGTTGAGTGATCAGGTTATTGCGGGACCAGCTGTTGGTAAAATACAGGAAAGACTTAGAAAAAGCAATCCATTTAAAGGAAAAACAGAAAGCCAAATAGAACTAATTATGGATGCAATGAGAATCCGGACTTTATCCAATGGTGTCTGTATGCATCATCCGGCTCGTGGAGAATCTTGTCCAGTTGATGGTGGCAACTGTCATCATTGTGAAAACTTTATTAGTATGCAGTGTTGCTTAGATACTCATAAACTGAGAGTTGAAAGACTTAAGGATGAAATGAAAAGGGCTGAAAGTCAGGGCAATAAAATTTGGTATAACAAGAACAGAGAAGAAAAAGACTATTTAGAAAACACTTTCATTAAACCACTCGAAGAAGGTGGTGGCATCAAATGAATGAAAGAGTGAAAAATAAAAACCTCTCTGGGATTGAACAACATCAAAACGAAGAGCATGGATTAATAGTTGAAAAAATTGAAAAAGCTATTAAAAAAGTAAAGCGATCCGGCAAACCAATAAGTAAAGCAGAATTCGCAAGAATTGCTGAAGTTGGGATAGCGACCATATATAAACATAAAGAACTAAATGAACGCATTACACAGACGTTGGAGTTGCTTAAGACCACTGGTGAGGGCAGTTCTAAAAAACCTGTTAAAACGTCAAATAATGCAAAATTAGAAGCTACGAAAGAAGCAAACAAAAACCTTCGTAACAAGCTTGCTGAAAGTGAAGAAGTCAACGCTAAACTCTTGGCACAAAACGCGAAGCTTGCGACAGAAATTCTTGATTTAAAAGCGACATTAGCAGAATACAGAAAAAACCAAATCGTCAACATAAAAAAAAGTTAGATAAATGTTATGCATAGTGAATTTGATAGTAATGGTATTTAGTAACATACGTAATATTATGTCATTACTAACAAGGGGTGAGTTAGAGTCAATGAACGTCATTGAAAAAAAACGAATCGAGGGTAGAAATATCTTTTAGATATTAAACCCAACTCCGACCTTCGAAATAAAAGGTCAAACAAAATGTATTTAATGCGGACAGCGTGTAGGAATATTAGCTTATATCATGGATAAAGCTAGTAGATACGGGTGTTTTGTAAGGGAACGGAATAGGCCGTTCCACACAAAT
>PGZS01000170.1 GCA_002841435.1 Firmicutes bacterium HGW-Firmicutes-3
AACAGATACTGTAAAATGTCAACTTCAACAATGGATTAATCAGCAAGCCTCATTTATCAAGGCTTTATTCACTGATTTTTGCTGGGAAAGTTGAGTTAAACATATAATAATATTAATTTACTGACTAGATGAAATATCTAAAAAAATATAAGGACGAGTGATGATATGCTAATAAGAAACAAAAATTCTATTACTATGCTACTATTAATTTGTATGACATTTACAAGTTTTGACTACAATGTATTTGCCACAGAAGGCACACCATCAACAGATCATTATGCAAAAACAGCATATATAAAAAACGTAAAAAAAGATGGAACAAATCTTAATAATGATATTATTGATAAAAATAAGTATATTTTAGATGATACTAAATTATCTGTAACTCAAACAAATAATGCCATTCAAATTTCAGGCGTAGTTAAAAATAGGCGTTTTAATATTAATGCTGTAGCTACGGGTACTAATGAAAATGGCAATATCGTATATTTTACTGGTGAGAGCACAAATAAAGATTTAGAAGTAGTACATATTTCTGTAGAAAAAAACATAGTGGATTCAAACATGTACTTTAAACAGTACTTAAGTGAAAATTTACAGTATACAACTATGCTCAAGGTTTATTTGAAAGAAACTGAAGCGAAAAAAAGAAATTATATTATACTTGAAACCTATGGATTTCAGATGCAAAACACCGAAACTGTTTTAACGGGATTAACTGAAACATCTGAATTAGGTTCATGGGGTTCTAGAGAATTTGAACCTCTATCAGAAAAAAATATTAATGAATCTGAAAATAGTGATATAAGTATTATGGCACTAGTCAATTCCCGATCTATAACTATTTCTAAAACGTTTGTTGAAATGGGCGCAACTCAAACCCATAAAATAAGGTTCTTATTATATAGTGATTATTGTAATATACCAAGAAGCTTGGAAGGTAACCAAGTATATAACATTAAAATTACTTCGAAGTCTATATCCTCTACTGTTCCTAGTGATAATTCATCTACTCAATCTGCTTTAATCATTGATGATGTTAGCCTGAGATTGGCAACTATTCCCAATACAGCATTTAGAGGATCTTCAATTTACGGAACTGTAAAGAAAGATAATATCTTTTCTGGATCACTAGATGCATCAATTGGATTTAATGTAGGATTACTTGGTGCATCTGTAAGTATCCCATCAGTATTTTCAAATTCAGGAAGTGTTAATCTTAATACACCCTACACTGGGTATATAAATGGGATTAATGGAAAATATACGCGAGCTATTAAAGTGAAAATGGGAGCTTTTCGCCTAGTAGATATTGGAAATAATTTTGGAACTGTTGCGACAATAAGAGATTACGGTAATGTTGCAACAAATTATTCGATATTAAATGCAACTTGGGATATATCGATAAAAAATAATGCCAATCTGGTTACCTATGCATATACTTATAATCAAAATAATTCAATTAAGGTGAATTAGAAAGGTTTAATAAAATAATCATCTATTTTACTGAATAACATATAGTTAAGATTTTTGATAATGATTTGGAAAGTTTTTGGAAACAAAAAAAAACACATTAGGGAATCGAAAGTATTCCATTATGTGTTTTCTTAATGAAAATGTTTGTTTTTGAATATTCATGTAGTCGAAATCTAACTAAATATCATTTGATGTGATGTAGGTATTATGATATCCTATAAAAAAGTTGATGGTGTCTTATTTCTTATTTTGCAAGGGTATTTAGCTCTTTTAGGATTTTAAGAATTACTAAAAAAGATCTGTAAATCTGAAGTGTTACAATAAAAGTGACTTTACAACCAAATTTTTTTATTTTTGTCTGATGAGGTATTTGTTAATTTAAAATTGCACCTGATTTATTTTATAGATTAAAGGCATATTATATAATGGAATTTATATGAAAAAAGAGGATGAAATCAATGAAAAAATATATATTATTTATAATTGGTATTATATTAATAGGAGCAATAATAATTATATCTTCTCATAAAACAGAAGCTACTAAGGACACATTAATTGCTTTTCAAAAGCCGGCTAATGATTCGAATGGTATTATTTATAAAGAATTAACTATACGTTGGACAGATGGCATAATATCAAATATGCATATTGAAGTTACACTAAAAGACAAAGATCCTGCCGAACAGCTATTTAACGAACTAAATAAAGAATTTGGTATTGGTAGTGAACATAACTTAGAATTAACTGGAAATATTATTTCTTATGATCAAGTAGATTTATCTCCATGGATTAATTTATCATATAACAAAATGCGAGCAACTCTTATAGAAGACGGTGAGTGGACAATAAAAGAATTCAACAAAATCGATAGTGGCGAAAATTGATACAACCGCTTACAACCGCAGGACGGTTCTTTCGGCTTAAACGTAAAGTGCTACTGCTAGAATTTTTCTGCAGTGGCACTTTTTCTTAAGCTTTCAATTACCTGTTCTTAATTAGGTCTTTACATCCTTTAGGTATAATTATATTAACTGATACTATTAGAGGAGGTAAAGTTATGTTTGTTATGTCCCATTATCTTATTGGTAATTTTATTTACAAATCCCTAATAAAAGAATATTCTAATGCATCTTTAAACATTCAATTACTCTTTGAATTTGGTAACGTCTTACCTGACTTACACCCTAAGCTTTCACAAACAGATCACTATCTTGAATGTACTTATACCGATCTGGAAAAATATGTTAAACAAAGTCAGGATCAAAATCTATCTTCTAACCAACGGATCTTAAGCCTAGGCATTGTCTGCCATTTTCTAAGTGACTACTTCTGTACTTATCATGCATTCCCCTACTATAAAAAACAATCTCTATCAAAACATCTATTTTATGAGTTAAAACTTCATATTCACCTTACTTATCTTCTGCTTTTTCAAAGAAAAATCATAATTGAATGCGCCGATTACACTTTCGATTCTTACACGGATATCCATACTATGATCGCAGCTTTACAACAGGATTATTTCAATGAAAAAACATCTATCATGACGGATATCATCTTTGCACTTCGCGCATCTTATATAACAGCTTCCTCACTCTTAGGTCATCCTCTTAACTATTTCGAAGAAGAATCTCATACTTTATGGTGGCCTTTAGCTGCTTCAGAAAGGGCTTTTCTCCCCTGAGTACCAACCTTTTTTTATCCAGTATTGCTTATCTAGAGAGGTATCATCTGCATATTTTTTCAGAATGAATCTGCTCATTTTAAACATGATGCTTATGAATAGATAAGGCATATGTTTTTTGCCGGAGTCTACTTCCGCATAGAACTTCTTAGCCTGATTCATGATTTCTTTTTTGATTTTTGATTTTTTATCCGATTCCATATTGTCCCACTCGGTTCCAAAGGTTGTAAAACTATAATTATAAACTCGGTTAATACCCCAGTACTTCAGACTGGTACTAATTGTTTTTATGGCAGCTTTTGATCCGGCTCCCACAGTAGAAGTTAGTATAAATGCTTTTTTATTAAACATTTCACTTCTTGCTCTATGTACAATAAAAATATAAGCATAATGATCTAGAAAAGATTTCATGCACCCACTTAAGGAAAGGGCAAATACCGGTGTGGTAAATATAAGTGCATCCGCGGATACCATCTGATCTAAAATGGGCATCGTATGGGTTGCGTGAGGACAAGATTCCTCTCCCTTTAAAAAACAGTTCATACAACCGTGGCAAAATTCAGGCATATCTTTTGGTAAAAAAAAGTCAACAAATTCTACTTCACCTTGTTTTTCCATTTCTTCTTTGAACTGCTTAGTCGCTTTATAGGTATTGCCTTTTCTTGGACTGCCGTGGATCACCACTATTTTCATATGTACGCATCTCCCATTTCCATCTTAATAATACTTAAACCCGCACTTCACTTTATTTGTGCCGCAATGTCCTGGGCACTTATATCCGGATGGTGATACCGACCAAGTTTCTTGGTATAATACTTGACGCCAATAGCTTCCTTGGGACAGTAATTAAAACATGCATAGCAAAAATTGCAATGATCATGTACCCACTCCGGCTTATCCTCATTCATCTTTATGCGCTTTGTTACACAGACTTGTTCACATATTCCGCACCCATTGCAACTGTCATCAACAAGAAATTGTAGCTTGTATTTGGACGGATTACTAATCAGCCACATGATTTGCATCATCCAGTACATCATTATCCTTGTACCTGATGGTGGCTTCTGTAAAGTCGTTTCTTCTTTGTCGGTTATGCCCTTTACTATATTCTCGACCTCGATCTTCATAGCACTCAACTTGTGATCTACTTTTTCAGGTGTAATCTCTTGTTCCCAGTTAAGTCGCATTAAGAATTTTGGCGCTATTCCTTTTGGTGTATTGTTAAGCATCTCAATCTCATAATAGGTTTTTAAGTCAATCCCTTGCTTTTTCAATATCTTGTTAAGATAAAGACCAGACATTCCTGGGATTCCACCATGTGTTGCGACTACATAGAAATATGCCTTAGATGGTAAATGGATCTTCTGAATGAAATGAATAACAGCATGAGGTAATGCATTGACATGTATAGGATAAATCAGGCCAATGCTTTCTGTATGTGTGTCAATATAAGTTAGAGCATCTTCGTTTAACATTGGTATCAACACAACATCTGTCATGGCCAAACTGATACTTCTTGCTACTGCTAATGAATTTCCTGTGCCTGTAAAATAATAAATGATATTTTTCGACATCACACACCCCCAATGAAATATAGTGTTAACACTGTAACCCAAACTTTAACTTTAATTATATCAAAATAATTTACCCTTTTGATATAATTGAGGTTAATTTTTGATTAGATTTTCCAAACAAATTACGACTATATGAATCCCTATTATGGCGTATCTGACATCCATGGTTCAAAATCATAATACCCATCATCTGTTATACCATATCTTTTATCAATTTTGACAAATATTTCTTTTGTTTTATCTCTTGTTGATTCGTCGATTATGCCATCATTCGCTTCTACAATCCTTCTGAACTCTTTGACCGACTCTGACATATATGA
>PGZS01000171.1 GCA_002841435.1 Firmicutes bacterium HGW-Firmicutes-3
CTATATAGTTGAACTTTTACATATAATATATAGTTGCGAGCGTATCAACGTAACCTATATATTATCTGTAATTAGAGAAACTTAGTTGTGACCTATAACCATTAATGATACAATACATAGGTGGGATGTTAGCGCGTGCTTACATCCCAATCTATGGTGTTTTTTAGTATACACATAGTGATGGCTTCAAAAATTTAACCAAAGATGATAAAACCAAGTGGTGATAATATGAATACAAAAATAACAGAGACATCCTTTTTGTTACAACTTGAAAAAGTAAAAGAAAATATGAAGTCTCAAACGGCTTCCGGTGATGCCTTTTTAGATGGCTCTCTTGACTATTTGATGGCAACTGGCGGAAAGATGCTAAGGCCTACATTTCTCTTGATTGGAAGTAGAATAGGGAAGTCTTATGTGGAACGAGAAGCTGATATTATCAAATTAGCGACAGCTATTGAAACCATACACCTAGCAACCCTAATTCATGATGATATTATTGATGAAGCAACCATGCGCAGGGGTAAAGCTTCTATACAGGGCAAATACGGTCAATCCTATGCTGTTTATATGGGTGACTATCTCCTTAGTCAATGCTTCTTGATGTTGACCAACCTTAATCTGGAAAAATCATTAGCAATTAACCTTGCGAAAGTTGTTACCAGAATTTGTCTTGGTGATATGAAACAAAATCAATTACGCTATGATGTAAAGATAACACCTTATAAATATATCAAAATGGTATCTGGAAAGACAGCTGCCCTATTCTCTGTAGCGATGAGCTCAGGTGCCTATTATGCAGGTGCAGATGAAAAAGATGTTAAGATTCTGAGTCGAATCGGTTATGAGATTGGAATGGCTTTTCAACTTGTTGATGATCTCCTTGATTTTGAAGGGGATATAACGACTGTAGGTAAGGAAGTCCAAGTGGACGTACGACGCGGTTATTATAGTATGCCCATCATCTTTGCACTTCAAAAGAATAATCTGTATTCTGAAAGACTTAAAACTATACTGGATAAAGATATGGATGATGATAGCATAATGGAAATGTATGAAATTGTACAGCTTACAGGTGGTATTGAACAAACAAGATCTTTGGCAAACAGATACAATATAAGAGCTATGGATTTATTGAAAAAGCTACCTCATAGTGAGACAAGAACAATGCTTGAGAAGATGATTCCTCCCTTAATGAGTCGAATAAACTAACAGGGAAGGAAAAGGGGCGATTATGATGTTTGAAAGAAAAATAAAAGGTTTAAGGGGTTTTATCTCTTCAACCTTTTTTCTCATAGCAATAATGGCTTTAACCGTTGGATGTTCAGAAAGAGAGCCGATTTATGTACCGGGCACTTATATTAATGAGACTGAGGGTTATTACAGCACCCTTAGGGTTAGTGTAACTGTAGATCAAAATCATATTACACAAATTGAGATATTATCTCATGAAGAACCGGAAGTACTGGCGAATGTCGTTTTTGAGGAATTACCCAAATCCATAATGAAAAAAAATAACACGGATGTGGATGCTATATCAGGGGCAACTTATACCAGTGAAGCACTTATTGATGCGGTAAAAAAGGCTCTTGAACAAGCAAAGGTGGCGGAGGAATAATGAAGCTACATTATAAAATTATGATTGTTATGACAACGGCTATTATTCTGGTAATCGGTTTTATTTCTCTTGTTGCAAATCATCAACTGAAGGCTTCTATGGAACTGCATATGGGGAGTGCGGCAAGTGATTTGGCTGTGGTCATAGCTAACTTACCTGATTTGGGACAGATGCTATCAGAACAAAGAGATGACGGGTCCATTCAAGGACTTATTGAAAGCCTAAGGATTCTAACAAGGTATCAATACATTATCATTATGGATATGGATGGCATTCAATACGCTTATCCCTATGAAAGTGGCCTTTACAAGCCATACAAAAACGGTGGCGAAGAAGATGTGTTAAGAGATGGCAGAGCTTATATATCAGCTGATAATAATGAGCTTATTTCTGCAATAAGAGCTTTTCACCCAATATATTATAAGGATGAACAAGTGGGTGCTGTACTTGTTGGACTATTGACCGATGAAGTTCAGAAGGAAAATAAAGCCCATCGTGAAAACATTGAATATGCCTTAGTTATAGGTATGGTCCTTGGAGTTATCTTGGCGTTGTATTTGGCGATGAATATAAAAAAATCCATTTTTGGACTTGAACCTAAAGAAATCGCCCTTTTGGTAAGTGAACGTGAGTTGATATTACACAGTATTGAAAAAGGCATCATTGCAATTGATCAAAATGGAGAAGTTCTTATTTGCAATAAGAAATCTCAAATGATGTTGAATCTACCAATGGATGAAAAGTGTTCAGTAGACCATCTGTCACAAACACCAATTTATAGCTATATGATGGATGCTATTATCAGAAAGATGGATATCGTGAATGAACAATTGTTTCTACCGAACCAAACAAGGATTTTAATCAGTTTATGCCTCATGCATGATAGCAGTAACCAAGTGATTGGGGCGGTTGCCAGTCTTGAAAACCTGACCCAAGTAAGAGCATTGGCTGAGGAATTAACAGATTATAGACATTTGGTAGATTCTTTAAGAGCTCAGAATCATGAATTTATGAATAAGCTTCAAACCATATCCGGGTTATTGCAATTAGGTGAACATGAAGAGGTTTTAGACTATATAGATACTTTAG
Source organism: Firmicutes bacterium HGW-Firmicutes-3 (assembly GCA_002841435.1). Classification (GTDB taxonomy): domain Bacteria; phylum Bacillota; class Clostridia; order Lachnospirales; family Vallitaleaceae; genus Petrocella. The sequence goes on from PGZS01000171.1 coordinate 2,705, forward strand.
CATCGAAAAACAGCAGGCTCAACCACCTCTTAAGTGAGCATATAAGAGATAATAAGATCGCCGGATTATTGTTGACCAAATATGCACTTTTCTCCGAGAACAAAATAGATTTTATAATCGATCAGGATTCATTTGTTGATGGTCTACCGGCTGAATTAAATGCGGAAGAGGCATGTTCAATCATTGGCAATCTACTTGAAAACGCAATGGATGCCGTCGGACAAGAAGAACAAAGGAAGATTGTAATCTTTATGGATAGCAATCAAGACCACTTTATTATGGAAATATACAATTCGGGTCCTCCGGTAGATGAAGACATCTTGGAATGTATATATGAAAAAGGGTTTTCAACAAAAGGTGGCAACCGAGGTTATGGTTTATATTTGGTTAGAAGTATTATTGAAAATGCAGAAGGCATAATTGATTATGTCTATGATGAAGGAGTGAGATGGTATGTCAACATCCCTAGAGATAAAAGTATTGATCGTTGAAGACGATTTGATGATTCAACGGATATTAACTGAATTTCTGAAGAAAATTAAGGGTTACACTTTAGTTGGTGTGGCTTCCGATTATGTAAGTGCAAAGAACTTCATTGAGTCCACAGCTATTGATTTTGTTTTGTTGGATATTTATTTACCCGGAGGTTTAGGGATTGATTTACTAAAGTGGATTAGACAGCAGGAAAGGGCCATAGATGCTTTACTTATTACAGCAGATAATAGGTCAGAAACACTGGAAAAGGCCATGCGTTTTGGCGCAGTGGATTATTTGATTAAGCCATTTAGGTTTAGCCGATTTCAAGAAGCTTTAAAAAGATATTTGATTAAGAAAGCACAGCTTCATAATAAAATCATGATGGATCAAGAAAATATTGATCAATTAATGCGCTTGAATCAAAATCTTACTTATGAAGAAAGTACAAATCAAACGTTTGAAAGTATCATGGTTTTCTTACAAAAAAATGGGAATCAGAGCTACACATCCTCTGAGATTGCTAAAAGTCTAGGTATATCTAGAATAACAGCACGTAGGTATTTGGAAGAGATGGAAAACGATGGGATTGTGGTATTGGAACTTGCATATGGTGGCGTAGGGAGACCTAAAAATCTTTATCGCTTCTTAGGAGGTAGAAATGAAAATTAGTTCTTTTCTTAAGCTTGTGGAAATACAGACCAAGGTGGCTAGCGTGCTACCTTTTCTGACGGGAATTGCATTTTGCTATTACAGGTATAAAGAATTTGATGCTTTAAGGCTTGGGTTGTTCTTCATGAGTATGTTATGCGTGGATATGGCAACGACGACTATTAATAATTATTGGGACTATAAAAAAGCAATCTTGAAAGAAGGCTTTAACTATGAAAGTCACAATGCTATCGTTAAAGATCAGCTTTCAGAAAAGCAGGTTCAAATAACCATGGGTGTATTGCTATTTTTAGGTACTCTTTTTGGATTGGCACTGTTTCTTTTAACAGACTGGGTCGTATTAGTCGTAGGTATATTAGCCTTTGGTGTTGGTGTTTTGTATTCTTATGGGCCTGTACCCATATCCCATACACCACTTGGTGAAGTCATATCAGGAACGATGATGGGTGGGTTTATCTTTTTTATTGTTAATTATATTCAGATTTTTGAAAGGGGTTATATTAATTATTACATGGAGCAAAAAACCATTTATTTGGCCGTTAACATGAAAGAGATGATGATTATCATTTTTATCGCGTTACCTCTTATCTTCTTAATAGCCAATATAATGTTAGCTAATAACATATGTGATATGGAGGATGACCTCATTAATCGACGCTATACCTTGCCGGCCTATATTGGTAAGAAACATGCAATTCATTTATTTGTTTTATTGATTGTAGTTTCTTATTTGAGTATACTTATTGGTATCATGATGAGATGGTTGCCTATATCGAGTTTGTTGGTTTTTCTAACGACTTTCCCCGTTTATAAAGGCGTAAAGGCGTTTTTAAAGGAGCAAGACAAGTCCAAGACTTTTGTCGTCTCGGTTAAGAATTTTGTATTTATATCCGGTAGTTATATGGCTTCAATATTTCTAAGTATAATAATAACATTGTTAACTTAAATGCAATTTATATATAATATTATACAATAAGTTATATTTAAATATCAAATCTTGCAATTAATCTAAATAAAACGCAAAAAGGCTTGCTTTTTTTTCAAAATGCTTTATTATTAAGAAGAACCTTGTATTATTAGTAAATGAATCAAATTATAAAAATTATCAAAGCCATGTACCGTGTACAAGTTGATTTTGAATTTTTATTGAATGATGC
>PGZS01000172.1 GCA_002841435.1 Firmicutes bacterium HGW-Firmicutes-3
ATTCTTTTTCTAAAGCCATGTTCTCTACTTCTTTGTCTCTTTTTTGGCTGATAAGTTCTTTTCATTGATATGCACCTCCTTATATAATTCGTAAAAGCTATATCAAATTAATGACTTTAATTAATTTGTTAAAAAAAAGTTGCTTCAAAAGCACCATTTCAATTATAGTCACAAAACCCTTAAGAGTCAAGATAAAAAAAGTTTAAATATTTTTTATTTAGTTTATCCACATAAAAAAACAAATTAACCGGTGTATTGTGGATAACTTGTTCAAATCATTTTATCCACATCTTGAAAAATTTATGTGGATAGAACCTTGTTTTATTTAACATACTCTGTTAATTACTATCCAAGTTATCTGCTAGAACCTTTTAAATTAAACACTCATAACAATTTTGATAAACTCTTGGTGCATGATGTGTATAACCTTAATTTTAATTAATTATACACACTTTCCACAGTTTTACAGAATCATTCATACACATTTATAACCTTTTTCTCATAAAAACTTCAATTGAAATCCTTCAGCTGATAGAGTATTATATATACTAGACTTCATCTCTCTTGGATAGAACCATTCCAAAATTATTAATAAAAGTTATTAACAGTTATGAGCCAATACAAATTTAATCCGTATTGAGTAATTAGTTTAATCATGTCAATGGAAGCTTCCATTGACATGATTAAACTAATGTCTACAAGTTATATACTAAATATATTATGAGAAAAAAGCCTACTACTACTATACTATACTACAAAAGGGGGTATTTTAATGGATCATCCAATAATCAACAAGTGGGATGACATAAAAAATCTTTTAAGATACGAATCGGATATATCCATTATATCTTACAAAACATTTTTGGAGAAACTAGAGCCTGTAAAAGTAATGGGTGACCTTATTGTTTTAGAAGCAGATGATCAGATGGCCAAAAATGTTATTGAAAAAAAATACTATAAATCCATTCAAATCGCTATTAATGAAGTCATGGGAAAAGTCTATGACATACAATTTGTTCTACCCAATCAAAGTTTAGAATTTGATTCAAAATCAAATTCTAATAATAATTTGATTGGATTTTCTAACAACAACACCAGTGATCAAAAGAACTTAAATGCCAGATATACTTTTGACACTTTTGTTGTAGGTAATAATAACAAATTTGCTCATGCAGCTTCCTTAGCAGTGGCAGAAGCACCTGCTGAAGCTTATAATCCACTTTTTATTTATGGTGGCGTTGGTTTAGGTAAAACACACTTAATGCATTCTATAGCTCATTTTATATTAGATGATGATTCTAAGGCAAACGTTCTTTATGTTTCATCTGAAAAGTTTACCAATGAACTTATTAACTCAATTCGAGATGATAAAAATGAGGAATTTAGAAAAAAATACCGTAGCATAGATGTGCTTCTCGTAGACGATATTCAATTTATTGCAGGAAAAGAGAGAACACAAGAAGAATTTTTCCATACGTTTAATACTTTATATGAAGCAAAAAAACAAATTATTATTTGTTCTGATCGACCACCAAAAGAAATTGAAACCTTAGAAGAGCGTCTTAGATCAAGATTTGAATGGGGATTAATTGCAGATATTCAAGCCCCTGATTTTGAAACTAGAGTCGCAATATTAAGGAAAAAAGCTGAAATAGAAAATTTAGATCTTCCTGATGATGTTATGCAATATGTTGCGAATAATGTTAAATCTAACATCAGAGAGCTTGAAGGTGCTGTTAATAAAATTTTGGCTTATTCCAGGCTTCTTTTGCCAAAAGAAATAACAAAGGAAATGGCTGAAGCAGCATTAAAAGACTTAATATCTCCACAAGAAGATACTAAGATAACTTTTAAGCTTATTCTAGAAATCGTATCTGAACATTATAATGTTACGCCTGCAGATATAATATCCAAAAAAAGACCAAGAGAAATAGCCTATCCAAGGCAGATTGTTATGTATCTATGTCGAAAATTAACAGATATGTCACTGCCTAAAGTTGGTGAGGAAATTGGACGTAGAGACCATACCACTGTACTTCACGGTTATGAAAAAATTAAAGCAGAACTTGTTACAGATATGACTTTAAAAAATACAATTGATATACTATCAAAAAAAATTACAGGTAAATAATGGTTAAGACGACAAAATAATATAGTTGAACTTTTACTATTACCAGGATTGTTTTTTAGATAAGCTTAGTTTTAACACCTGTGTACAACTTATAAGTAAACTCAAGTATTGGCTGTTGACGGTTATATAATAACTATGATCATGTGGATAAAAAAGAATAACTTTTTCATCTGTACACAGGGTTATTAAACTTTTAAAAACCATATCTACTAAAGGGTTAGAACACTTATACACATATTCACATCCCTTACTACTATCATTACTATAAAAAATCATATATTTTATCTTTTGCACAGGAGAGGAGTTAATCACATCATGAAAATTAATTGTCATAAAAATGACTTGCTAAATGGCGTTAACACATCCCTTAAGGCTGTTTCAACTCGAACAACTTTGCCTATTCTCCAATGTATACTTCTTCAGGCAACACAAAATGAATTTAAGTTAATTAGCAATGATTTAGAAATTGGTATTGAAAGTCATGTAAAGGCAAATATTATTGAATCAGGAAGTGTGGCTATTGATGCTCGAATATTTTCAGAGATCGTAAAAAAATTACCTGATGCCATGGTAGATATTACTGTAGATGAAAGCAATATGACCACCATTGTTTGTCAAAAATCTATATTTAATATACCGGGTCAACCAGGTACTGAATTTATTCAATTGCCTCAAATTACAAAAGATACAAGTATTTCCATTAAGCAAAGTGTTTTAAAAGACATGATCCATCAAACTTTGTTCAGTATTGCCATAAAAGAAATTAAACCTATTTTGACAGGGGAATTGATTGAAATTAAAGAAAATGCTCTAAGTATTATATCTATGGATGGCTACAGAATATCCATTAGAAAAGTAGAATTTATGGATGATTTTAATAATACTGCAGTGGTCGTACCTGGTAAAACTTTAAGTGAAATAAGTAAAATACTATCAAGTGATGAGTCTGATATGTTGTCTATATATTTTACGGATAAACATGTTTTGTTCGAGCTTGAGGACAGTATTGTTGTATCTAGATTACTAGAAGGGGATTATCCTAAGTATGCAAATCTTTTTTCAGGTGATTATGAAACACTGATAACAGTGAATCGTAAAGAATTAATGATGAGCATTGAGAGAGCAGCTCTAATAGCTAGAGAAAGTAAAAAAAGTCCGGTCAAATTTGAAATTAAAGAGGATACATTGTTAATTACTTCTAATACTGAGCTTGGTAATGTCCATGAAGAATTAATGATTGTAAGAGAAGGTCAGCCTATTGATATTGCTTTTAATCCTAAGTATCTTTTAGATGCACTAAAGGCTATTGAAGATGAAGAAATATGTATGCAGTTTACCAATGCGTTGAATCCTTGTATTGTTCGCCAAGTTGAAGGTGAAGATTATAAATACTTAATATTACCAATTAGATTGAATGGGTGATGAATATGAAAGAAATTATTATTAATACGGAATTTATTAAGTTAGGCGCATTATTAAAATTAGCAGGTATTGCCGATTCAGGTGTTCATGCTAAAATAATGATACTAAACAAAGAAGTAAAGTATAATGGAGAAGTAGAATTGCAAAGAGGGAAAAAAGTAAGAGATGGTGATAAGATTGAGGTATCCGGTTTTGATTTAATTGTTGTTAAATATGAGGCCAATTGAATTTAATTGTGGTAACTTCTTGAGGTGAATTTCATGTATATAAGGCACTTGGAATTGAATAATTATAGGAATTATCAGGAAGCTGCTATCGATTTTAATCCTGGGATTAATATATTATATGGCGATAATGCTCAAGGTAAGACAAATCTTATAGAAGCAATCTATTTGAGTGCAACTTCAAAGTCTCATCGGCTAAGTAAAGATAAAGAATTGATTAGAATTAATGAAAAAGAAGCACATGTCTATATGGTTTTTGAAAAAAATGATATAATTGAAACCATAGATGTTCATCTAAAAAAAATAGGTAAAAAGAGTATTGCTATTAATAAAAATCCTATTAAAAAACTCAATGAATTATTTGGATTAATTAATATCATCATGTTTTCTCCTGAAGATTTAGGTTTAATTAAAAATGGTCCAAAAGATAGAAGAAGGTTTATTGACCTTGAGTTAAGTCAGCTTAAACCTTTATATATGTTTTATTTAAGCCATTATCACAAAGTATTAAAGCAAAGAAATCAGTTATTAAAAAATAATCATAATAGGTTGGATATGCAAAGTCTCTTAGATGTATGGGACGATCAGTTGGTGAAGTATGGAACGACTATTATTGAAATGCGAAGAAATTTTATTGAGGACTTAAGGCCAATATTGTATGAAAAACATTTACATCTGTCCGGAAAAAAAGAATCCTTAGATATGGTTTATGAAAATGATGTGAATGTAGAAGATTACAAAGATAAATTAGCAAATGCTAGAACCGGTGATTTAAAAAAAGGAATTACATCAGTCGGTCCTCATAGAGACGATATTCGGTTTGATATTAATAGGATTGACGTACGCATATATGGATCACAGGGTCAGCAAAGAACAGCTGCATTGGCATTAAAACTATCTGAGATTGAGTTGATAAAAAAGCAAGTCAATCACGCCCCTATACTTCTACTTGATGATGTTCTATCTGAACTGGATCATCAAAGACAACATTATTTGATTGAGCATTTGAAAGATATTCAAACTTTTATTACTTGTACCGGTGTTGACGATTTTATTAAAAAAGAGTTAAGTGGTTATCAAATATATCAAGTTAAAGATGGAAATGTAATCAATGAGTCAGATTTGCATAAGTACTAAGACTCATATATAATCAATATGATGTGCATTTTTTCTGTTGCACGAATTTAGGAGGTCATTCATGAACGTAAA
>PGZS01000173.1 GCA_002841435.1 Firmicutes bacterium HGW-Firmicutes-3
CTGTTACTTATGCGAGGATGGTGGAACGGCAGACACGCAGGTTTGAGGGATCTGTTGCAGCAATGCAGTGAGGGTTCAAATCCCTTTTCTCGCACCAATATTAGAACAAAAAGTCGATTGCGTCAGCAGTCGGCTTTTCTTTTTTTAAACGCCGAAACCTGGGGAAACGGGTAACAATCTCTGTGTATTTAGGAAATTAAGTTAAAAAATAGGATTAATTGTTATGATAATTTCGCTGTACAAAGTGACTTGAAAAATGACAGTGAATATGCGAGGTGAAGAATGAAAAAGAAAATATTATCAGGAATTTTAGCGATTATTTTATCAATGGTAATGGTGAGTCCCGTGCTGGCGGATTCAAAAAGTGCCTGCGTCGCCATTGGCGCCGATAATACCGAAGCCCAGCTCAAAACGGTATACGGTTATTTCAATATCAAAAGAGGTGATGTTGAAGAAACCGTGGTAACTAATGAAGATGAACGGGAATATTTGGAGGGGGCAGTATCCCTCGATAAAATTGGAACTCTGGCGCTATCCAGTGTTTATGTTCAGGAAGAAACGTCAGGGGGAATCGATCTCGAAACCCATAATATTGACTGGGTTACCGATGAAATGTATAAATCGGCCTTGGGAACCGCGGGGATCAAGAATGCCAAAGTGATTGTTGCAGCCTATACTCCGGTATCAGGAACAGGCGCTTTAACAGGCATTTACAAAGCCTATGAGGCAGCAACTGATACCAGTCTGGATGAAGCAGCAAAAACAACGGCGGTTGAAGAAGTGGTAGTGGTTGGTGAACTTCAGGATGCCATTGGCGATGATGCGGTTAATATTATCAATAGTCTGAAAGGTGAGATTGCCCAAACTAAGACGATGAATGATGATGAAATCCGGGAACTGATTGTTGTGACGGCAGAAAAATATGATACCGTTTTGGATGATCAGCAAATCGAAGAGATCTTAACCCTGGTTAATAAGTTTAATGAGTTGAATATGGATCCCGATACTTTTATTAAGTTGATGGAAGCAGGCCAGGAGACCCAGGGCTTTTTCCAACAGGTGCAAACATTTTTCGCGGAAATTGGGAACTTTTTTAACAGTTTGAAATAATTATCAGAGATCAGACTAATAAACACCGGTATTAGAAACGTCATTATAATCAACTTGATTAGGATGGCGTTTGTTTTTTGCTTTTAAAGTCCTCAAACGTTTGCAAAATGTTATTGACAAAAATTAGGTAAAAAGATATCATCGTAGCTAAAGAAACAAACTTTATTTTAGCTAAAACAATATTATTATAATGACAAAAGCAACATAAACTCAGTCAAAGAAGACTAGGTTTAGAAAGGCTCCAAGGGAAGGACTATCATGAGATTTGTACCAATATTTTGCTTGCGAGAAGGAATGATCATTGCTTCAGATTTTTATGGGGAGCAAGGCGAGCTGGTGCTTGCGAGGCAAACAGTTTTAGATATAGAATTAATTAAAAAAATACGTAAGTTCAGATGTAATGGTCTTTATGTTGAAGAGGATCAAATAAAAAACATCCCCATAGTGAATACGATTAATAGCAGTTTGAGAACGAAGACCGTCAATGGCATAAAAGAAATATTCATTTGCAAGGAGAATAAACTGCCGGTTCAAAAAGAGCAATTCACCGAGATGGAAGATCAGGTTGAGACCATTGTCGACGTGATCCTGAAAAACAAAGAAATGATGCTCAATATGGTTGATTTGAAAGTTTTTGATGATTATACATATTTTCACTCGGTGAATGTTGCGGTTTTATCGATTGGACTCGGTACAGCCATGGGTCTTGATAAAACTGATTTATGTAATCTGGGGTTTGGAGCATTACTTCATGATATTGGAAAAGTTTTTGTTCCTAAAGACATTCTTCATAAACAAGGTCCATTGACCGACAATGAATTTATGGAAATGAAAAAACACTCATACTTAGGGTTTGAATATCTGGCAAGTGAATATGTAGGAAGTGTGGGGGCTCAGGCCGGTATTTTGGATCATCACGAAAAATTCTCGGGTGGGGGTTATCCCAATAATGCTAAAGGTGAAAAAATCTCGTTATACGGAAGAATTATTTCGATCGCTGATGTGTATGACGCGCTGACATCTGATCGACCCTATCGGAATGGGCTGCTGCCGTCAGAAGCTGTTGAATACATCATGGGAGGGACAGGAAACCTGTTTGACCCAGACCTGGTAGCCGTGTTTATCAGGAAAATTGCACCATATCCGATAGGTACGCCAGTTAAACTGAGTAATGGACTGGTTGGTGTCGTGACAGACAATTTTGAAAGTTTTTGTATGCGTCCAAATATCCGGGTTTTCAAAAATGGCGATTATGAAGTGACACCCTTTGACATCTGCCTGGCGGATCGTAAGGCACTCAATATTACCATCGTCGACTATACGAAGTAGTGCAATAAAATTCTGGAGGTTAGTTTTTTGAGAATTATTTTATTAGGAACACCCGGCGGGGGAAAAGGGACCCAGGCAAAACTGATTTGTGATCATTTTAATATTCCGCACATTTCAACCGGGGATATTTTCCGCCAGAAAATTAAAGAAGGAACAGCAGAAGGAAAAGAAATAAGCGATTATACAGGGAAAGGTTTGCTGGTCCCAGACCGTCTGACTATTTCTCTTGTGGAAGAACGATTAAAAAATGATGATTGTAAAAAAGGCTTTTTGCTGGATGGCTTTCCCCGGGATGAAAAGCAAGCTGAGGCCCTGGATCTCATCATGAATAAAAAGAATGAGCAGATAAATTTTGTTTTTCTGATTGATGTTCCAAAAGAAATCATCGTCGATCGTCTTTTAGGCAGACGGGTCTGCCCAAAATGTGGAGAAAGCTATCATATAAAATACAATCCACCAAAGGTACCGGGACAATGTGATATTTGCGAAACTGCTTTAATTCATCGGGCCGATGATCAGGAAGAAATTATTCTAGACCGCTTGGCCATTTATAATCAAACAACAGAGCCCATTCTGGAATTTTATGAAAAGAAGGGAATTCTTCATAAAATCAAGGGTGATGGGGGGATTCAGGATATTTTCGCCCAGATTATTGAGGTTTTAAATCAAGCTCAATAACAATCCTCACAAGGGGAATCAGTTTGTGTATAGTTAAGATTTCTGACTAGGTATGAAAATTTGTAGCTCGCCACATAATGAGTTGTTGAGGCACAAAAAAACGGTGGTTTAAAAAATGGTGATATTAAAAGAGAATCCCTGAATTTCAAGGATTCTCTTTAATTACTTTTTGTTAAATGTCGGAGTGTCGTTTAATCAGTTGGATAAACTGATCACTTACCTTCCCAAAATGCTTCAGCTTCTTTTTCCATTTTTTCAAGACGGGTATAATAATCAGGGAACTCATTTAAATGTGCCAGGGCAATTTTGCCGGTGACGAAAGGATCATCTCCGGTTACGTTTGTGCGGGAATTGTCAGTGCCGTGCTCAAGTTCAACATCCATTCCCATGCGAAACTGCTCAATGTCAAATTTACTCCAACTAATTCCAAGCATTCTGCCAGTTTCTTTCGCCTGTTCGGTGGTAAACACTTTTTTTGCTGACATAAAATCACCTCTTCTTTAAATTTTTAAAAATGACGGTTCTTGTTGGATTCATTATTACTTAAATCCATTATAGGCAGAATTTTTAAATTTGTCAATCAATCATCAAAGGTGTTTTGTTTTGACGTTTGATTAACGGGTACATAAATAACAATAACTTAAAAATGGAGGGAAAAATGGGATTTCAAAGAGTTGCTGAAATACAGGAGTTTGAAAAAATAGACAAGAAGCTGATCGAATTAGATGACAAAAAGATTTTACTGACAAAGGTAGAAGGTAATTATTATGCGATATCGAATAAATGTCCCCACATGGGCGGTTCTTTGTATGAAGGCAGTTTGCAGGACGGGGTTATTACCTGTCCCAGACATGGAGCAAAATACGATGCTAAAACAGGTAAAGGCTTAGGGAAACCGAAAATTCTATTCTTGGAATTTAAAATGCACGATGATCGCAGTTATCCGGTTATGGTCGAAGGCAGCGATATATTGATCGATATTAATGCGGAGTAATTAATGTGAAGAACAAATAAAAATCCCGGGTGTCTAAAGCTTTAATGGAAAGCTATTCATGCACCCGGGTTTTTCTATTCGAAAATGGTTTGATTGAGATTTTTTTATGTCCATTTTTTGTCTAGTGATTTGCAAAGCTACTAAGACTCATAGTCCAATGGAAATTTAATTTGGGTGTTAACTCTGACTTGATTAACAACTTGTCCCGTTAATGTTACCGTATCATTTTTAGTCAGTTCAACGGCTGCAGTTAAATCCTTTAACCATTCGTCACGCTGGGCCGGCGGAATCAGAACCGGCATTCGATTATGAACAGTTTTCACTGTTTCGTTGGGTGGTTTTGTCAGGATCACAAATTTATTTGACCCCATGAAGCTTCGATAAATTCCGGCAAGATAAAGAAGCTGGTCTGTCTGAAACAAGTACTGTCTTTTTTCGGTATCCCATTCATAAAAACCAGTAGCCGGAATTAAACAGCGTCTTTGTTTGAAGTCATCATGAAACAGTGACTTTTCCAGAATCGATTCTGACCGGGCGTTAATAATTAATCCTTTTTTAAAAGGATTTTCATAACCCCAGTTCATCAGTTCCAGCAAATTCTGATTGATATCCCTTCGATCTCCGCAAATAACCGGGGCCAGATCTGAAGGTAAAATATCACCGGGTTTAATTTGCTCATCATAGCGCCGATTAACGGCTGCAACAATCCGTCTGATCTCCTGATCTTCTGTTTCGGAATAAAGTGTATAACGTCCACACATCAGAATGTTTAATTTGTTGTCGTTGTTTCAAGCATCGGAAGGGCCGCTTCGAGATCCTCGTCGACCTGGTTTTCAATCAGTTTTTCCAGAATAA
>PGZS01000174.1 GCA_002841435.1 Firmicutes bacterium HGW-Firmicutes-3
AGAAAAGGCAGAGACAAAAAACAAGTATCTGTTTATCCAAAAGCTCAATAAGAATTATTGAAGTTTCAATGGTTTAGACTGTTGAAACTTTTTTAATTTAGCGCGTGCATTACTATGTTATAATATAAAAAAGAATGGTTGATTTGTTGTTAAGCAACGGAAAATAGGTGCAGGTTATGATTTTTGTAGATCAAGTTAGACTAAAAGTGAAATCCGGACGAGGCGGCGACGGTTGTATCAGCTTCAGACGTGAAAAATATGTACCAAACGGAGGTCCGGATGGTGGAGATGGTGGACGTGGTGGAGATGTTATTTTTATAGTCGATCCCAACTTAAATACCCTTTATCCTTTTAGACATGCTCGTGTTTTTAAAGCAGGAAGCGGTCAAATGGGCATGGGCAGTAATTGCCATGGCAAGGATGCAGATGATCTCATCATCAAAGTCCCAAAAGGAACCATCATTAAAGAAGCCATCACCGGAAAAGTCATAAAAGACCTTTCTGCTTCAGATGAAGTATATAAATTATTAAACGGTGGTAAAGGTGGAAAAGGCAATCAACACTATGCGACACCTACCATGCAAATACCGAAATATGCTCAACCGGGTCAAGAAAATAAGGAAATCGAGATCATACTTGAGCTCAAATCCATTGCAGATGTAGGCTTGGTTGGTTACCCTAATGTAGGTAAATCAACTTTGCTTTCCGTTGTATCCAATGCAAAACCCAAAATAGCAAACTATCATTTTACAACCTTAAACCCTAACTTAGGTGTGGTAGATATTAATGGGGACGGGTTTGTTATTGCCGATATTCCGGGTCTCATTGAAGGTGCTTCAGAAGGTATCGGCCTTGGCCATGAATTTTTGAAGCATGTAGAAAGAACGAAGGTATTACTACATGTGGTGGATGTTGCTTCGACTGAGGGTAGAGATCCTGTAGAAGACATACGCAAAATGCAATATGAATTGGAACAGTTTAATCCTGAACTTTTAAAAAAGCCTCAGATTATAGCTGCTAACAAAATAGATGCCCTATTTGAAAACGAAGCCCTTGATCGTCTTAGAGACACTTTTGAAAAAGAGGGGATTAAAGTTTTTCCAATATCAGCTGTAGCTAGAAAAGGGTTGAATGAGTTACTGTACCATCTTGACGGCATATTAAAAGCTATGCCACAGGAACATTTAGTCTATGAACAGGAATTCTTTATTAAAAACATCGAAGATCCTAAAGAACCAATTATTGTTTCTAAAGAATCCGATGGTATTTTTACAGTCGAAGGTAGTAGAGTAGAACGTATGCTTGGCTATACCAATCTTGAAGATGAAAAAGGATTTATTTTCTTTCAGAATTTTCTTGAAACTGAAGGTATTCTTAAAGAACTTGAATCTTTGGGTATAGAAGAAGGCGACACAGTAAAAATCTATTATCTACAATTTGACTATTATAAATAAAGGAGAAACATATGAATTCGAAACAAAGAGCATATTTGAAAAAATTGGCGAATACTTTAGAACCTATTTTTCAAGTTGGAAAAGGCGGCGCTTCTCCAGAGCTAACAGAAGGCATAAATGAAGCACTTGAAAAAAGGGAACTGATTAAAGTCACTGTATTAAAAAACTGTATCTATGAAGTCAAAGACATTGCGGAAATGATTGGCGAAAGAACCCATGCTCAAGTGGTTCAAGTCATAGGACGCAAGTTTGTACTCTATAGACCATCTAAAGATGAGCCTAAAATAATTTTGCCAAAATAGAAGTCAATAATTATGAAGGAGTCTGTTATGAAAAACATTGCTATCATGGGTGGAACCTTTAATCCCATACATATCGGTCATCTAATAGCAGCCCAGTGTACATCCGATTATCATCTGTTTGATGAGATTTGGTTCATGCCTTCTGGCAATCCACCTCATAAAGAGGATGAAGTTATTATTGACAGTGTCCATCGTATGGAAATGTGTCATTTGGCTATTAATAACCATCCTACTTTTCGAGTCTCAGATTATGAGTTAAATAGAAAAGGGAAGGTTTATTCTGTAGATACATTTGTTATGCTTCAAAAAGAGTTTCCTGATAACAAGTATTGGTTAATTATTGGAACAGACTCGCTTTTTAACCTTGAAAAATGGTATAACCATAAGAAACTGCTTAAAATTGGTGCATTTGTTATTGTTCATCGTAGTGGTTATGACGAGGAAAAGTCTCTGGAGCAACAAGCCAGACTAAGAGAATGTTACAACACTTCATTTATGAATGTACACATGCCTCAAATAGAAGTCTCCAGTACTATGATTCGCAAATGTATCGCTGAGGGTAAGCCTATTAACTATTATGTACCTGACGCTGTTTCTGACTATATACATAAGCATAAACTCTATCAATAGGTGATGATTATGAAATCCATTGAAATCCTTATTACAGATCAAAAAATCACACAAAAGCTTAAGAAAAAACTTTCACCAAAAAGATATGAGCATACCTTAAGTGCTACAAAAGTAGCTTATGAACTTGGAAAAGCTCATCATTACAACCCGAGTAAAGCTGCCCTTGCAGGGCTACTTCATGATTGCGCTAAGCATTATTCTAATAAGAAGTTACTTCGTCTTTGTGATAGGTATCATATTTCAAAAAGTAAAGCCGAAGAGGTGAATAGTGATTTGTTGCATGCTAAAGTCGGTGCTTTTATTGCAAAAGAAAAATATCATGTGGAAGATCCGGATATTCTTAACGCAATAGCTTATCATACAACAGGACGACCAAGTATGAGTACACTTGAAAAAATTGTTTACATAAGTGATTATATTGAACCGGGACGAAAACATGGCGGTCGTCTTGAGTTGATTCGTAGAGTTGCTTATCAGGACTTAGATAAAGCCATGCTCTATATTCTGGAAGATACTTTGGAATATTTATATCATAGAAAAGCAACTATTGACCCAGTTACAAAAGATACTTATAACTATTATAAGAAATTAAGAAGGGAATAACTATGTCAATTATTAAAGAAATGGTAAAAATCGCATACAATGCATTAGACGACAAACAAGGTGAAGATATACGTATCATTGATATTTCTGGTATTAGTGTTATGGCAGATTATTTCATCATAGCACATGGTAACAACCCAAATCATGTAAGAACCTTAATGGATTTTACAGAAGAGAAGTTAAACAAAGCCGGTTTTGATACCAAGAATATTGAAGGTAATCATAATGGTAGTTGGGTACTACTGGATTTTAAAGATATTATTGTTCATATTTTTGATAAAGAAAACCGTTCTTTCTATGACCTAGAGCGTATTTGGGCGGATGGAAAAGTAATAGAGGATGTTAAATCGTTTTAGTGAAATAATATCAAGGCATCAATTCGGTCTCTAAGTGAATAAATAGCTTAGAGGCTTTTTTATATTGAGGCGTTTGTGGTCGAGGTGCAATGTCGATAGTCGTAGAATTTTTTGTTGAACATTATAAAAGGCCTGAATCAGATTTTTCTCTGAGGCAGACCTATTTTTTGTATTTAATTATAGTTGAAACAAGGTAAGAGTATTCAGTTTCATATGTATTGTCTAAATAAACTGATGACTTTACCTTCGATTACGATAGAATCATCATAGACACGTATTGGTTCTAGTAGATCGTTTTCGGGTTGTAGACGAATGTGATCACTTTCACGGTAATAGGTCTTGACGGTTACGGAATCTTCAAGTAAGGCAACGACGATGTCACCGTTTGTTGCTGTGGATTGTTTTTGAACGATGATTAAGTCGCCTTCAAATATGCCTACATTAATCATGCTATCACCTTTAACACGAAGCATAAATAGCTCCTGATTAGGTGCATAGTCTACCGGTAGAGGAAAGTAATCTTCAATATTTTCAACGGCTAAAAGAGGCTCTCCTGCAGCGACGCGTCCTAGAATCGGTACGTTTAGTATTTCACGTCTTTGAACGTTAAACTCATCATCGAGGATCTCAATAGCTCTTGGCTTAGTGGGATCTCTGCGAATGATACCTTTTTTCTCCAAACGTTCCAAATGACCATGTACAGTAGACGTGGATTTTAATCCAACGGCTTCACCGATTTCCCTAACTGATGGCGGATACCCTTTACTTAAGATCTCCTGCTTTAAAAATTCTAAGATTAATTGTTGTTTTTCTCCTAAATCGTTTGACACGAAGCTCACCCCATTCATATATTTACCTTAGTTAATGACCTAAGTTATGTAACTTTGTTTGCCTATTTTTTTATTCATAATAGAATGTACGTTCTATTGAAATCAGTATATCATAGCTTCATAAAAACATCAAACGTTTGTTCGCTTTTTTTGCAAAAAGCATTGACACAGAACGCACGTTCGTATATAATTGAGATACAGACAAACGTTCGGGAGTGATGAGATGAAGTCTATAGCAAAACGCAAGCAATACAGAATTTACCAGAATTATGATTTTATAAAAACAATAGCCGGTATTATAATTGCAGCGGTATTACTGTTATACCTTGTTCAAGTAAGCTTTGGATCAAGCAGTGTACAAGGTAGTATCTATGTGGAAGATAAAGCTTACATCGTCATCCACATTGAAAAAGATGACAGTTTGTGGTCCATAGCAAGTACCTATATGAACCGTGATTATTATGATTATGACTCTTATATTAAAGAAGTTATAAAGATGAATCATTTGAAAGATACAACCATTCAAGCAGGGGAACAGATTCTGATTCCAATCATAAAAAGTCAAGTGTCAACAGTTACTTTGTTAGAATAGCCCACTAAAGTCATGGATTTGCCTTTCCCATTTATAAAATTTCTTATTATAATTTACAGAAATATCTTGAGTGTGTTATACTTAAAGTAGATTATGCTAAATGATTTTAGGGAAAGAGACCATCAGTTGGCGCCGAAGAAGCAATACATTCCAAGTCCTAGAATGTAGAATCTTTCAGGCAAAA
>PGZS01000175.1 GCA_002841435.1 Firmicutes bacterium HGW-Firmicutes-3
TTCTACTGTTAAAATATGTTGCGTTTGTAGCTGCATTCTTTTTAAAAATAGCGCATAAAAAAAAGCCCTACAAACGTGCAACTATAAATTTATCATAGGTACAACATCTTGTCAAGCTCTTTTAATAGGTTCATAAGACACACTCAAAAAGCTGATAATAATACAATGAATAGTGTAAAATAGTAATAATTCGTCGAACGATATCATTAAACCATATGGTCATCACTTCATATAGAATATAACGTTACGAATGCTAACTATTTCTTAGAATCAAAGAAATGGGGTTGGTCTGCTTTCTTCTGCTTGTTATAATTATTATGGTAACTGGATACCGCCGATTTCTGATTCCTGAAGTTCTTAACATCGCCTTTGATATTCTGGCTCTTAAGATCAAACCTTTGTTTATTACGCATTTCAGCAACTTGTATTTCTACGCCTAAATCACTCACCTCTGTAATGTATTGTTTCATCTTCCCAATGGCTTCCTTGTACAACTGAGGTTGGGACTTTAAGGTCGACTTAATTCTGTCAAAAGCACTTTCAAATCCTTCATCGATTTGAATCAGCTTATCTATGCGTATTTGCTTGTTGCTTAAAATACTGTTGAAACTTGTCGTATTAAAATCTTCCTTAGCAAGCAAGCCCGACTGTTCTTTTGTATATTCCAGAATCTCTTCTAATAATGCTTTTTTTCTTTCCAACGCATCAACAAGTATATCTACTTGTACATTCATGTCACCCATAACGCACCACCTTTTTTCTACTAATAAGATTATAGCAAATTATGACCTGATTAACCAGCAAAAGTATAAAATACTAAGGATCCAGTCAAATCGACTAGACCCTCTTACTTCTTTGTTTATATCTCTAGGAAATTCTTACTACAGCTTTCAGCCTTGAAACCTGGCTGAAAGAATATAGGAATTTTCCCTCCGTGAACAATTAGAAAGCAAATTGTTCATAACTGTATGTCAATGCTACGACCAATTTCCGGGGTAACACTTTGTTCCATCATCTTAATAAGCTCTTGACTCTGAACTTCTGACATATCCATAATCTTGGCCGCCAGTTGGACGCCGGCTTGTTGTTTGACTTGTCCTTGGGCCAATATCATTGACATTGCTGCTATATCCATAAAATCCACTCCTAACGATCAGTTAGCTTTAGGTATTCACTTATCTTCAAAAAAGTCTGTATTACTGGGCTTTGGTTGTCAAGCTATCTCTACCTTCATTACCTACATGCCCACCTTGTTTCGTCAACTGCATGGCTTCTTTCCAAGTGTTCCGTAATTCTCTAATAAAACCAATGGCTTCCTCAAGCATCTCAGGGTCTTTGACCATGTTAGCTTCTGTTAATCTTCGGTTTATGTAGTCATACATTAATTCGAGACCTGTGGATACTTCATAGTTCTTATCTAATGTAATCTGGAATTCTTCAATGATAGCTTGAACCCTCGTAATTAGATTATGACTTTTCTCGATGTCTTTGTCGATCATAGCAACTTTTGCCTGATTACCAAATTTAATTGCACCATCATAGAGCATTAAAGTAAGCTCTTGTGGGGATGCGGTCATGATGGAGTTGGATTTTATTTTTGTGTATGGATTACTTGTCATATTAGAGACCTCCTAATTGTTGTGCCAACCAGTTACTTGTTGAATTAGATCGCTGCATGGCTTTTTCCATTGCTGTGAACTGCTTGTAATAACGGTCTTCAATACTTGCTAAACGAATCTCTAGGTCACTAATCTTGGTGTCAAAATCTCTAACTTGTTTATCCATGGTCTTATCATTAAAGAAAGTCAATGCACTGCTTAGAGTTGATGATCGCATACTTATGTTCATATCGTTATACAGCTTATTACCCAAACTAGTTAACAACTCCATAACCGCATCTGGATCTTCATCAATGGCTTTTCTTAGTTTGTTTTCTTTTATACTATACAAGCTATTTTCTTCATCACCCTCGATGTGTAAGACACCTTTTTCTGTATAACTGCCTGTAACAATACCTAAGCTGCTAAAATTCCTGAATGCAAACCCCGTTGTATCCACACCAGACGAAAGCGTCAATGTATTTCTCATATTGCTCATAATACCAGTTAAAGTATCATCTCTTCTTAGTAAGGATTTTTTGATCTTATCGTCCCACAGCTTAATATCATCTTCGGTCATGGCTGATTTTTCTTCAGATGTTAAAGGTTTAAATTTTCTGGTTGATCCTGCATTGATCTTCTCATCCATTTCTAACAAAAGCTCGTTGTACTTTGTAACAAACTTCTTAACCGAATCATAAATAGCATCTGTATCTTGGGTTACAGAAACAGTAGAGCTGCCACTTTCACCCAAAATGTTAAAAGATAAGCCGTTAACAACCACTTCATTGGTTGAACTGGTTAATTCTGTACCGTTATATTTAAATGTTGCATCACTACCGGTCGTACCTATACGTTTGCCTGCAACAAAACCCAATCCATCCAAGACTTCTTCATCACCGGTTACTTGTAACTCAACGCCATTACCGGTCTTCGTCGAGGAAAGAAAAAGTCGATTAAAGCTAGAGTCGTAACTGACATTCAAATCTAGACCCAAGTCTTTGATTTTACTTGTGATGATTTCCATTGTGTCACTGGCTTCAATGGTGATTTGCTGAGTTGTTACGCCGCCATCTAGACTGATGTTTAAACTCTTTGTATCCGGATCTGTAAAAGACATCATTTCACCGGCTGTTGTTGTTGGTGTAATCCCGGTTAAGGCCTCGCCTGTTAAAAATGAACCCTTAGCCATAGCTGTAACCTCAATACTATGGCTCCCTCTTACAGCTCCTGATGATGTGTTAAGTGAAACTATACTTTCATTGGAGCTGGTTAATTTCTTTTTATTATAACTTCCTGCTGATTTGAATGAAAAAAGTTCCTCTTTATAAAAACTAAAAAGCTTTGAGTTCATAGAAGACCAAGCTTCTTTTCTCCACTCGGCTATAATCTTATCTTTTTCAACAGTCTCCACCCTTGTTCGTTCAACTTTCATAAGATCTCTTATAATGCTTTGGGTATCAAGGCCAGAAGCCAATCCTGTAAATTGTATTGCCATAGAAGTACCTCCTATCTATGTTCGTCCACTAGTATGCCTGAGATTTCCCACAGATGGGCGACCATATCTAAGACTTTTTCGGACGGAATCTCTCGTATTACTGAATCATTCTCCGTGTTGATGACCTTCACCATAATCTGTTTGGTCGTATCATGTATAGAGAATTCAAGTCGTCTGTCATAGGTTCTAATATGCTTATTGGCTTTCTCAATAGCCTTAATCACTTGCTGTTCTTGTTGAAGTGTATTTTCTACTGCTGCCACTTCTGCATCAATGTGAATACGTTCTTGTTGCTTAACCGCTGATCCACTCTGACTCCCCGAACTTTTCACGGGTTGTATTTGAGCCGGAGATTCCATTCTACCTACTCGTTCTACGCTTTGGGGTGTTGGCCCAATGTTTGCACCGCCAACCGATTCAATTCTCATAGTAATACCTCCTTGTATTGTTATATCCTACATTATATATCGGCTTCTCATTAGGAAAGATAATAGGCGATTTAATTTTTCAGCTAATTATCTTTTAATAAAAAGAGTCAGAGGAAAAATCCCCTGACCCCTAAACTTTATAATCTTAAACCTAATTCAATGATTATCTTAATAATTGAAGAACGCCTTGTGGTGCTTGGTTCGCTTGAGCTAGCATAGCTTGAGCAGCTTGTTGAAGGATGTTATTCTTAGTGAATTCCATCATTTCTTTCGCCATGTCTACGTCTCTAATTCGTGATTCAGAAGCTTGTAAGTTCTCAGACGATGTATCTAAGTTCTTAATTGTGTGTTCTAATCTGTTTTGAACAGCACCAAGATTTGAACGTTGAGCTGAAACCAACTCAAGTGCTGAGTTAACAGTTGTAATAGAAGCCGAAGCGCCAGCTTGAGTTGAAACATCAAGTGCATTTACAGATAAACCAGTTGCTGTCATATCACCAATTGATAAGGATAAATCCTGTCCAGCATTCGCACCTATCTGAAAAGTAGCACCTGCAGCTGCGCCTGTAACAATTGTCAATCCATTAAAAGCAGTACCACCAGTAACATAGTTGCTATCCGTTTTTATCGAGATTCCAAGAGCACTAAAATTCAATGTATCGCCTGCGTTAACTCCTGTTTTAGTTAAAACTTGTGAGTTTCCATTGCCGTCAGCAAGAGCAATATCACCAGCTTGCTCAGTAATGGTATAAGTAGTGCTTGCTTTACCTCCAGAAACGTTGATGTCAGTTAAATTAGCCAAACCGACAACCGCTGTATCAAGAGTACCACTATCTCTTTGTATACCAAAACCTCCACCCAACAGATTTTTAGTGTTGAATTCTGTAGTATCAGCAATTCTTGTAACTTCAAGTGTTAATTGATCTACTTCCTTCTGAATTTCACCACGATCTGTTCCAGTGTTTGTGTCTGTAGAAGCTTGAACAGTAAGTTCTCTCACACGTTGTAGAATTGCATGGGTTTCATTCAAAGCACCTTCTGCTGTTTGAATGAGTGAAATTGCATCCTGAGAGTTTCTGGATGCTTGGTTCAGACCACGAATCTGGCCTCTCATTTTTTCAGAGATTGCAAGACCAGCTGCATCATCGCCAGCTTTATTAATTCTAAACCCTGAAGATAGTTTTTCCATGGATTTAGCACCCATGTTGGTACTGACGCCTAATTGTCTGTGTGTGTTCATTGCCATTAGATTGTTGTTAATTCTCATAATTTATTCCTCCTTGAATTTCATGAGTTTCGGCTATTGTACTTAGATTTTACAATAGCCAAGTTATTGTCGAATATGCCAGCTTCCA
>PGZS01000006.1 GCA_002841435.1 Firmicutes bacterium HGW-Firmicutes-3
AGGTTGCAATCGGGTCGTTTCGGATGGTTATCTAGAAGTAATAGGAAGAATGAATCGAGCTAAAGCCTATGTCATCAGCGTGGATATACCTTCCGGTGTTAATAGTGATAATGGCAAAATCATGGGTTTATGTGTAAAAGCGAATCTAACAGTTACTTTTACCTTACCAAAGCTTGGTAACATCCTATACCCTGGGGCAAAAGCGAGTGAAGTTCTTAAGGTTGTAGATATAGGTATACCACAAAAGGTATTGGAAGATTTTGTTTTTGAATACGAAACCATCGATCAAGACACTTTAAGACGATTACCCTCAAGAAAAACAGATGGTCACAAATTTACTTATGGAAAAGTATTGATTATAGCAGGATCCAAAGATATGTCGGGTGCTGCTTATTTATCTGCCATGGCCGCATATAGAACAGGTACCGGATTGGTTGAGATTCTAACCCATGAAAGCTGTCGTATCAGCCTTCAATGCGCCTTGCCTGAAGCCATAATAAGGACGTATCTAGATGAATTTGAAAGCTTGGATAAGACGATTACAACCATTAATTTAGAATCATATGAGGCTATCCTTATTGGTCCGGGACTAGGTCAATCCGATGCAGCTAAGCGACTTTTAGACTTTATACTTAAGCAACCCACTGTACCGATTATATTGGATGCAGATGCTTTGAATCTGGTATCTGAAAATATGGATATTTTATTAGAATCATCAGCACCCATAATTATGACGCCTCATATTGGTGAAATGTCTAGGCTTACGAAGTTTCCTTCAGAGGCGATTCTTGAAAATACAGTTGAATTTGCACAAGCATTCTCTAAGTCCAACCAAGTGATGACCGTATTAAAGAGCCATCGTACAGTTGTATGTAATCCTGAAGGTTTTACATGCATCAATCTTTGCGGTAATGACGGGATGGCGACAGCCGGTTCCGGAGATGTTTTGGCAGGTGTTATAACAAGCCTGGTAGGACAGGGGTTAGATCCTTATATGAGCAGTGTACTTGGTGTAGCCATTCATAGTTTATCCGGTGACGTTGCTTGTGAAAGCAAGGGGCATCACGGCTTGATGGCAAAAGATATAATAGAAGCTATTCCCAAAATCATGCAAAAAAATGAGCAGTTAAATGGATGAATAGTTAAATTATGATAAAAGAGGATGAAGGAGACAAAGAAATGAGACATTATCAACGTGTCGTAGCAGAAATTGATTTAGATGCTATTATACATAATTATAAAGAAATCAAAGGATATTTATCAGAGGGCACCAAGATTTGTAGCGTGATTAAGGCTGATGGTTATGGCCATGGTGCTATACCTATTGCTAAGACTTTGAGTGAAGAAGGCGTAGATGCTTTTGCAGTAGCCGCTTCCCATGAAGCTGTCCTTCTTAGAAAAAATAAAATACTCTGTCCTATACTGGTATTAGGCTATACAAGTGAAGACGATTATCACGATATGGTCAAACATGATATCACCCAAACGGTATTTCGTTTGGATATGGCAGAAAAGCTTTCAGCGGTTGCTATGCAACTTGGTAAGATGGCTCGTATTCATATCAAAATCGATACGGGTATGGGTCGGATTGGTTTTATGCCTGACGACCAATCCCTAAAAATCATTGTTAAAATATCAAAATTACCCATGCTGAAAATTGAGGGTATTTTCACTCATTTTTCAAGAGCAGATGAATCGGATCATAGTATGAGTCATAATCAGTTAGATCTTTTTAAGGATTTTATTGCCAGACTTAAAGAAGCAGGAATAGAATACTTTGACTTACATATGTCAAATAGTGCAGGCTTAATTGAAATCCATCAAGCAGAGTTTAACATGGTGCGTGTAGGTATTGCTCTATACGGCTTGTATCCATCATATGAAGTGGATCATAGCTCAGTTAAGCTAGAACCGGCATTGACTCTAAAGAGCAATATTATTTTGCTTAAAGAAATGGATGAAGGCATGCCTATATCCTATGGCGGTACATATGTGACAGGTAGAAAAACTAAAGTAGCTACCATTCCTGTAGGTTATGGCGATGGTTATCCAAGAGCGCTCTCATCTAAGGGTAGAGTCCTGATTCATGGTTGTTATGCTCCTGTTATCGGACGTATTTGTATGGATCAATTTATGGTGGATGTAACAGACATAGAAGGTGTAAAAGAAGGCGATGATGTGGTCCTCATAGGAGATATGATGGGGCAACATATATCAGTAGAAGAAATAGCCTCACATATGAACACCATTAACTATGAAGTTGTTTGTCAGCTGGGAAAAAGAATTCCACGGGTGTATTATAAGAATCAAAAGCCGGTTCTATCCATTGATTATTTTTAATATGAAATAAAAATAAATGAATGTCAAATATAAAATGTAGGTATAATAACGCGGGAGGAAACAGATATAAGTGAAGGCTTATGTCTGTTTTTAATCTACTAAGTCAATAATATGAAGGATATGAGACATAAAACATGAAAAAACAAAAGAATAAAATTATTGAAGAAATAAAAATCATAGAGAATGCCAGTCATGCCAGCGATATCGATGTTAGAAGACATTTTTATGCAAAACTCTTTGCAATTGCTTTGCCTATGGCTCTTCAAAACCTGGTAACGTCCTCATTAAATCTTATTGATACTTTTATGATTAGTTCACTTAGTACTGCATCCATTGCCGGTGTTACAGCGGCTAACAAACTTTTTTTTATACTCTTTCTCTTTTTGTTTGGTATCAGTAGTGGTTCATCTATTTTGACTGCCCAGTATTGGGGTGTCAAGGATATAAAAAACATCAGAAGGGTGCTTGGAATATGTCTTATGCTTGGCATCAGCGGTGCTTTCTTGTTTACGACAGCCGCCTTATTTATACCTGAAATGGTGATGAGAATCTTTACGAATCAACCCGGAGCAATTTCAGAAGGTGCAAGTTACTTGAGGATTATCGGATGGAGCTATATACCGACTTCCATTACATTTGCCTATGTTTTTATACTAAGAAGTACTGGCAATGTGAAGCTCCCTATGAAAATCAGTATTATTGCAATTATATTAAACACTTTTCTTAACTGGGTATTAATCTATGGTAATCTTGGAGCACCTGCACTTGGCGTTTCAGGTGCGGCTATAGCGACGGTTATTGCTCGTGGATTAGAGTTTGCTTTACTCATGGGCATCATTTATCGTAACAATGAAGTAGCAGCAGCACGTCTTTATGAACTATTGGATATTAATAAGGCTTTTTTTGCGAAGTATATGAAAACTGTTTTGCCGGTAATATTTAACGAGTTAATATGGGCAGTTGGTGTTACCATGTATGACGTGGTTTATGGACGTATGGGTGAATCCGTTATGGCGGCTATGGGCATCACCAAAACCATAGAACAAATGACTTTTTTCTTTATCTATAGCTTAGGGAATGCTTCCGGCGTAATCTTAGGCAATCAAATGGGGACAGGTGATATGACGCAGGTCTTTAACTATGCTAAGAAACTGGTAAAAATAATGATTATTATTGGTTTAACCATGAGCGCTATATTATTTATTGCATCAGGACCACTTTCAAGCTTTTTCCAAGTCGAACCACTTGTAGCCACGTATATTACAAACTGTATCCGTGTACTGGCCATTGTTACTGTGGTAAAGGGTCTGAATATGCTAATCATCGTTGGTATCTTAAGAAGCGGTGGCGATACAACGTTTGCTATGTATTTAGATGGGGGTGCAGTATGGCTGGTAGCAGTACCTTTAGTTTTCCTCGGTGGCTTCGTGTGGAAACTGGAAATTCAATATGTTTATATGCTAGCACTTACGGAAGAATTTGTTAAAGTATCTATTGGTCTTTACCGAGTATGGTCTAAGAAATGGATCAATAATCTTATTTTTGAGGAATAATAGGTATACGACTGCTTGGGATTGGTGAGATGATGTTGTGAAAAAGAGAGTTAATATACTTTTTTGTATATTGGCTTTTTTTTTGATATATCATAGCTTATGATTTGATATTTTGAGTATTGCCTATTGTTATTCTTGTTAAATAATACTTTAATACAGGTTCTAGTTTCATATCTTAGAATACTTGGTCTAGGTTAAGGATTGGAAAATACTTTAACCAAGCTAAGAACCAGAAAACACTTGGTACGGGTTAAAACCCGGAAAGTGCTTGGTACGGCTTAAAACCCGGAAAACACTTGGTACGGGTTAAAACCCGGAAAGTGCTTGGCTTTTTTAAGGATATATGGTAATCTTATTAAGAAAGGTTGGGATGACAATGAGTGATATGAGTACCCGTTTACATGTTAAAGAATTAAAAAGAAGATTTTCAAAAAGGAAGATAATCACAGTAAGCGATTTCAATGAATTTTATGGAGAAGTTTTTGGGTCGATAAAAAAAGGCACAGTAAGCTGGTATATTTATGAGTTGAAGAATAAAAATGTTATTCGAAATATTTCTAGAGGCCAATATGTGTTAGTGGATTCTAAGGATGTGGATGATCGTGAATTCATTGTTATAACAATGGATATAATAAAATCATCAGACATGGATTATATTGAATTTAACAATAGTTTAACTAAGAAAGTTGATGAACTGAATTTGATAATTAGTAATGAATATGGATATAATAGAAGTTACTATATTTCACAAGGTGACGAAATACAAATCGTATGTGATTTTGATGAAAATATCGGAAATTTATTTATGCTTACATTAAGTTGCTTACATCCGTTTAAAGTAAGATATGGTATGGGTATTGGAGATGTTGGAGAAGAATTAAAGAAGAATTCGTGGGAAATGAATGGTCCAATATTTTGGAATGCAAGAGACCAACTAATGAAATTAAAGAATGTAAAGGACTATGATGGTCTAATTATAAGTGATAGTAGTGAGATTGATCAAGTGTGTAACAATATACTTCCAATAATAAATGAAATGATAAAAAAGGTAACAGATAAGCAGTGGGACGTAGTAAAAGCTGAGTTGTCAAAAATTAGTATAAGGGAAACAATATCGAAAATAGGAATTAGTAAAACTAGTTATTATGATAGACTGAGTGGTTCTAATTTGGAAGAAATTATCAAGGCATTTAAAGCGATAATAAGGCTACTTAGAATCAGGAGGAGCGTTAACTAATGATAACAATTAGTTTATTGATTTCACATGTACTATCAGATTTAATTTTACAAACGGACAAGATTGTAGAAGAGAAATCTACTATGAAAAAAAGTGGATATTTTTGGCATGCTATAGGATTAATTGGAACTTCAGCACCTATTTTATTCTTTTTGAAATTAAGCAGTATGGGATTGGTATTTATATGCATATGTTTAATAACGTTAACACATTTGATTTTAGATTTTTGTAAAGAAGTATTGCAGAATAAACTAGCTTCAAACAATGATAGTAGATATTATAATGTAGGCATATTCATAGCTGATCAAATACTACATATATTAACTGTAATTATAATCACAAGCGTTATTATAAATGATGTAACCATCGAGTTTAATTTTATAAATGATTTTTTTATAAATGTAGTTCTGCAAAATGGTAGTCTAAATTATGCAGATTTTAAAATGATTTTTCTGATTGGATATATAGCATTTTCAGGCGCGTACCTGATTCCGTTATTATTTGAAGTTATTTATGCGAAAATACCAAATTATGGAACTATTTTAAACAGTAAACTGAAGGAGGATTTGAATCAGGGTGAATACGGATTTATTGATGAAGTAAAGACAGGAAAATGGATAGGAATATTGGAGAGAATACTAATTATCATCTTTATATATACAAATCAATTGGCAACAATAGGTTTTATAGTTGCGATGAAATCTTTAGCAAGATTTAAAATGATGGATAATAAAATATTTTCTGAGTATTACTTATTAGGAACCTTTATAAGTATGGTATATACATTTGTTGCATATGCATTATTTAATGCGATTCTTTGAATAATAATTGACCCTTTTACCATAGTTACTATTTTTACGATTGAATAGAATAATTGTATAATAAGCCAGTATATTGTTAGACATGCATAAGTATGCGTAGTATTCTTATATTTATCATTGTTATAATTTAAGAAGTTAATGAAAAAAGACTTAAGGAGAAAACATCATGTCGCTTTTAATCATAATTTATTTAGCATTTATTAGTTTAGGATTGCCAGATGCATTACTTGGTTCATCATGGACTGTCATGCATTTGGAATTTGGGGTATCTATTGAGTTTGCCGGAGCAATAGCCATGGTCATCAGCGGAGGTACAATTTTATCTAGTTTATTTTCATCCAGAGTTATTCGTAGATTTGGAACAGGAAAAGTTGTTGCTGTGAGTGTTACAATGACGGCAATCGCACTCATTGGCTTTTCGGTATCCAGTGCAATATGGATGCTTATATTATGTGCCATCCCACTTGGACTTGGTGCAGGTGCAGTTGATGCTGCACTAAATAATTTTGTTGCACTTCATTACAAACCCCGTCATATGAATTGGCTTCATTGTTTTTGGGGCGTAGGCGCATCTGGGGGACCTTTAATTCTAGGATTAATAATAGCAAGAAATGGTACTTGGAGAAATGGGTATACGGTCGTTGGTATCATTCAGTTTATCTTGGTCGTTGTACTATTTATTACATTACCAATGTGGAAAAGATTTACAAACGAACTGCCAAAAAATGATCATGAAGATACGACATTTATATCGAATCGTGAAGCTTTTAAAATTAAAGGTGTAAAATTAGTACTTGTTACATTTCTATTCTATTGTTCATTAGAAGCGGGTACAGGATTATGGGCTGCCAGTTATTTAACCACACAAAGAGGCGTATCACCTGCTAATGCAGCATTATGGACATCGTTGTACTATGGTGGTATTACTGCAGGCAGATTCTTATCTGGTATTATTGCAGATAAGATAAAAGGAGAAACACTTATTAGGGGAGGCTTGGTTATGATCCTTGGTGGTGTTGTCCTACTGATATTGCCTTTGCCGTTAATTTTAAGTATGTCAGGTTTGCTGTTGATTGGCCTTGGTTGTGCACCAATATATCCGAGTATGATTCATTTAACACCTGATCGTTTCGGTAAGGTTGCATCCCAATCCATAATAGGACTTTCCATGGCATTTGCATATATTGGAAGCACATTTATGCCACCACTTCTAGGAGCGGTTGCATCCGTCCTTACTTTAAAGATTTTACCCTATGCATTGCTTATATTCGCTGTTGGAATGATTATAAGTAGTGAGCGTTTAAGAAAAACTATAACTTTACCGCAATAAGTCTATGAAGTTGAAGAAATCAATTAGAAAAAATAAACAACTAAAAAGTTTTGAATTTAAATATGATTATTTGTTTTGGTGTAAATATCTAAATTCTTTAGGGGTATTGGCGTACTGTTCCTTGAATTTTTTCGAAAAGTAAGAGGGATTACCAAATCCAAGTTCATAGCTAACGTTTAATATTGAAAGGTTAGTAGCGACGAGTTTATGGGCTGCCATCTGCAAGCGATGATTTAAAATATAATCATTTGGTGTTGTTTGAAGTGTTTTTCTAAAGAGTCGGTAGCATTCGCTTTCACTGATATCCGCAACTGAAGCCAAATCTTTAATGGCAAGTTTCTGATCATAATTGGTATGGATAAATTTTGTGATTTTATCCAGCCTAATTTTACTTTCAGTAACAGGTGGTATGGTATCAAATAAGGTTGGTTGGTTGACGCATAGGATATACCATGCATCTAATAGATTTGCTTGTACGGATAACTCATAGCCAAATCTCTGATCTGTATAGATTGTAAAAGCGCTATTTATCTTTTCAAGAATGAGTCGTTCCCACATAATCATAGGTGAAAGCTTAATAGCTGACAATGATTTATTTGAACAAATTGGTTTGACAAATTCATTGTAGATTCTACTATCGAAGCGGCCACCAAGGAATTCAGGTTTAAAAACAAAATTAATGATATGGCAGTCAACTAAACTTGTTTGGGTTAAACGATGCATGGTATTACTATTGATAAAAACGCCATCACCTTGTTGTAACTCAAGTGAACCATCAACGTATTCTAGATTTGTTGAGCCTTCTACGACAACAACCAATTCAATTTCTTCGTGCCAGTGCCATGGCACTTCCTTTAAGATGAATTGTGAAAAGTACTCATCATATCCTGCTAGTGGAAACAAACTGTCACCATGGCTATTTTGTTCTAATCCGTTTTCATCGGTTTCTATAATATGGTTTTGCATTTTGCCTCCTATTGGTAGAATTATTGTATTATTTGAGATAATAAAGGTGGAAACTACATCTATCGGATAGAATAATTATAACATATCAGTTGGTGCCAGTTTTAAATATTATGAACTGAATTTTCCCAAATAAATTCTAAGCTCTTGAATAGAAAGCTAGCCTAAGCCACCACAGATGAAATGGTGACTGTTCATCTTTAACTTGTGGATTATCATCACTAAGAAATGCTACTAGTGGGAACGTTGAGTTTTTGAATAATAGCAGTAATGGAAAAGTATTTTGTAACCATTATAGATATAATGGATATAGATATTTAACCGGACTAGGAGGGCTATTATGAAGTGGTTGGAAATTGGTAGGGTACATGTTGATTCTATAAGCAAAGAAATAAGTGTAAATCTACATGATGGATATAATAAAGCATTGAATAAGTTGGAACTGTTTTCACATTGTATGTTGTTTTTTCTTAAGGAAGATAGAATTGAAGTATATGTAACACAAATTCTTAGAATTAGTGAATCCAAAAGTCAGCTGAACCTTAAAATACCAGCAAATGATACGGATGAACATGAAAAGCATATGGACATAGAATCGGGACGGCTTGTAGATATTAAACCATATTTTCCGGTAGAAGAGGTGATACCAGAAGCAAAAGAGTCCAGAAATAGATATTGTCTAAATTATAAAGATCATATTATTGGTACGTATTCGGTGTATGGAAAGCGAACCGTTATTCAGCTCGACAAAGAAATAGTTGAGCATATTAAATCAGAATCAAATCAAATTCAAATGATCAAGAAAGGTGACTATATTAGGGTGCTATGGTGGTTTGACCGTTTTGATAAAGATTCTTTTCGAAAAGTAAGAATGTGTAATCCCCCTTATAATGATGCCCCAAGGATGGGGATATTTGCAACAAGGTCGCCTATTAGACCAAATCCAATGGGGTCAACCCTTGTACTTGTAGAACAAGTGGATTATCATAGCGCTACCATTGATGTATTAGGTTTTGACGGTTTCTTAGGAACAAAGATATTTCAACTGATGTTCTATCAACCATCAATAGACAAAATAGAAGGCGCTACAGTGCCGCCTTGGGTGTCTCACTGGACAGGGTATAAAAGTTTTGAGCAACCAAAAGAAATCGATCTAGCTTCTAAAGAAAATCTTCTTAGCACGCTAGATTTTGACAACACAGATTTGTATGATGAACTTGATGAAAATAATCATATTGAAAATGGCTATGATGATAAAGAGATTCATGTTTATAATGCCCATATACACAATCTAAAAAACATATCCGTATCCATTCCTAAAAACAGCATTAGTCTAATTACAGGTGTGAGCGGAAGTGGTAAATCCAGTCTGGCTTTTGATACAATATATGCTGAAAGTCAAAAGCAATTTATGGATTTGATCTTATCCAATCAGATGTCAAATGACACATTTTCAGAAGTTTTTGTAGATAGGATTACGGGGCTACAACCGTCTATCGCCATTAAGCAGCGGATGTTAGGTGCTAATCCAAGATCTACAGTAGGAACAGTTACTAGGATTGCAGATATTTTAAAGCTTATATTTTCAATAATTGGTGAGCGTATATGTCCAACGTGTCATTGTGTTATTGATGATTCTAATGTTTGTAAGAATTGTGGTGAGATTTTATTCGACCCTACACCCCAGTTATTTAGCTACAATCATCCTGATTACATGTGTCAAGTGTGTAAAGGTTTGGGCGTAAAAATGCGCATTGATCATGAAAAGATAGTTGAATATCCAGAAAAATCATTGTTAGACAGTGCATCATCCTTGTATGGTGATTTAAGAAAGCATAGAAAAAAACCAAATGCAAATTGGATGCGCGGAGAAATATTAGCCTTGGCAGATGATTTAGAAGTGGATTTGGAAGTATCATTTAGGCAATTGCCAGAAGAATTTAAGCAGCAGTTCTTCTATGGTTCAAATGGTCGAGAAGTAAGCTTGGAATATGAAAATTCAAAAGGTAGAAGTGGTATTATTACAAGGCCGGTAGAAGGCGCGGTCAATCTCATTGAGCGACTTATGCATGACACGAACGCTTCTAGAATGACAGAACAAGCACTGAAATATATGTCTAAACAGACATGTAGCAGTTGTCAAGGGGAACGGTTACGAGAAGAAGGTAGACTAGTCAATATTCTTGGTTATAGATATGTTGAGATCGTAAATCTGAATATAAAACAACTTCGTATATGGTGCCATAGAATTTTCTTACAACTTAATAAGGCGCAGCAAGATAAAACGAAGATGCTTTTTATTAAACTAAATCAAAGACTAAAAAGAATCATAGATGTGGGGTTAAGCTATATAGCCCTTGATAGAAGTATACCGAGTTTGTCTGGTGGAGAAGCCCAGCGGCTTAAACTGGCAACACAATTTGGTACAGGATTAACGAATATTCTTTATATAATGGATGAACCATCAAAAGGCTTACATCCTAAGGATTATAAGTTTTTGATGGGTGCAATTGTGGAATTGAAAAATCAAGGGAACACAATTATCCTTGTAGAACATAAAAGAAGCTTTATGACAATTGCTGATATACATCTTCAGATGGGACCCAAGGCGGGGCGCTATGGAGGAGAATTGATTTCTGTCAAAAATCAACAAGAAATCAAAAAAGAGCTTGAATGTTATGCGTATAATGATGGGTTTGATGCTATTGAAGTTGTAAGTAATCAATCTCCCAGTGAAGTCAATAGAATTAAAACGGATTTTTTTATTCAGATGAAAAAAGTCACTACCAACAACCTGAAAAATGTTGATGTAGATATACCGATTGGTATGATTACGGCAATTATTGGTGTAAGTGGTTCAGGAAAAAGTAGTCTTATATCAAAAACTTTATACCCATATATGATGAAATCACTTGGAAAAAACATGGAAGTGACGGGGCATTTGGAATCTATAAACGGTTTGGAATCCTTTGAGGATGTATGCTATGTCAATCAAAAACCAATAGGTAACAATTCAAGATCTAATCCCGGAACCTATACAGGGGTATTTGACTTAATAAGAAAGTGCTATGCAGATACAGAACAAGCAAAAAGCAAGAAGTTATCTAAAGCGTATTTCAGTTTTAATTCTTCTAAGGGTCAGTGTCCGGAGTGTAGTGGTCTGGGTGAAGTATCTGTGAACATGCATTATATGGATGATTTG
Source organism: Firmicutes bacterium HGW-Firmicutes-3 (assembly GCA_002841435.1). GTDB lineage: Bacteria > Bacillota > Clostridia > Lachnospirales > Vallitaleaceae > Petrocella. Next base: position 11,447 of record PGZS01000006.1, read on the forward strand.
TATGTTTCTTGTAGTAAATGTCATGGTAAAAGATATTGTAATGAAGTATTAGAAGTCAAAAGGAAGAATTTATCAATAGGTGATATTCTTGACACTGAGGTTCATGATTTACTAGAGGTTTTTGAAGAAGAAAAGGAAATTGCCCAACAACTCTCTATGCTAGATCAAGTTGGATTAGGGTATCTCAAGCTTGGTCAAAGTGCATCAACGCTTTCAGGTGGTGAAGCACAAAGAATAAAATTGGCAAAAGAACTATACAAAAGGGAATGTAAAAAAATCTTATATATATTAGATGAACCAACGACCGGTCTAAATGAAGAAGATGTTGAAAAAGTGATAGCAGTATTAATGGAACTGAAAGAAAAAGGTGCAACTATTATTGTTATTGAACATAACATTAAAATGATTAGGGCTTGTGATTACATAATAGAGCTTGGCCCGACAGGAGGAAATCAAGGAGGGCATATCATTAGAGCAGGTTGTCAGAAGAAATATTGATGAACATGGATTTATAAAAGTGCTATGATTTGATGAGAGAATATGGATGAAGTCGACATCTATATGATATGATGTATAAAAAGAACTTAGGAGACGTCATATGTATAATAATGATGAGTGTCCATATGTTGAACAAATCAATAGAGTACAAGATTATATAGAAATGAATCTAGATAAAACCCTTACAACTAAAAAGCTATCTCAAATAGCCAATTTTAGTGAGTATCATTTTCAAAGGGTATTTGCTTATGTAACTGGCGAAAGTTTATATGCATTTATTAAACGAATACGATTGGATAAAGCAGCTTATATGCTTTTAGCAGATAAAAAACGTCCAATTATTGAGATTGCTATGAGTGTGGGTTTTGCTAATCAAGCTTCTTTTGCCAAAGCCTTTAAATTAAGATATGGTATGACTGGTACCGCCTATAGAAAAACAAATGGTATGGTATGTGAGACGCATGCAGCTTTAGAATACCTTCATAGGGTGGATATGAGTATTGAACCATTATATATCGACATAAGAAAAGAGAGAGCCATAAGAATTATTTATACACGATATATAGGACCCTACAAAGGAGACAGTCAACTTTTTTCTCATTTATTTAACAAGCTTTATCAATGGGCCGATCAAAGAAAGCTCATCTCAATAGATTCAAGATGGTTTGTTGTTTATCATGATTATGGAAATGAAACAGATGAAGAACACTTACGGCTCAGTGTCTGTATGACGGTAGATAAAAATGTTGCAGTTAGCGGGGACGTTGGCATTTCAGCTCTTTCAGAAGGCCTATACGGCGTGGGTTGTTTTATGGTTGGTCCAAGTGAATACAACAAAGCTTGGTATTATATGTATACAAATTGGCTTCCAAACAGCGGATATAGGTTAGATGATAGATGTTCACTTGAACACTACCCTCATAAGAAAGTCCAAGGGAACAAACGATTTGTTGAGATTTATATACCTATTGTTTGAGAGTCGGACAACTTTTTAAATCAGCATGATCCTTATGTCTTAAGGATTGTCAAAAATAATAATTAATGATAAAATAACCTGTGACAAGATGTTTGAATCAGTTATAAAAAATTGGAATGAAGGAGCAATACCCATATGTCTGGACATTCGAAATTTGCCAATATTAAGCATAGAAAAGAAAAAAATGACGCTCAAAAAGGCAAGATTTTTACAAAATTAGGTAGAGAAATCATGGTTGCCGTGAAACATGGTGGTGCAGATCCAGAGAACAATACAAGACTTAAAGAAATCATCAATAAAGCCAAAGCCAATAATATGCCAAACGATACCATCTCTCGGAGCGTGAAAAAAGCATCCGGAGAAGCCGGGGATGTGAATTATGAGAACATAACTTATGAAGGTTATGGGCCGGGTGGTGTTGCGGTTATGGTGGTCTGCCTGACTGACAATAAGAATCGAACAGCTGCCAATGTGCGACATGCTTTATCCAAATACGGTGGTAATTTGGGAACAACCGGTTGTGTCTCTTTTATGTTTGAGAAAAAAGGACAGATCATCATAGAAAAATCTGACGACATTGATGAAGATGAATTGATGATGGCGGCAATAGAAGCAGGTGCAGAAGATATGAATACAGAAGAGGAAGGCTATGAGATTCTTATAGAGCCGGAAGTATTTAATCAAGTACACGATACTTTATCAGACCTCGGGTATAAATTCTTATCAGCAGAAGTCACCATGATGCCATCAACAATGACGGAACTCAGTGGAAACGATGAACTAAAAGCCATTGAAAAAATGTTGGACCAATTAGAAGAAGACGATGACGTTCAAGATGTATACACCAATTGGGACCGTTAATCAGGGTAAAGTGTCAAAACTATATAGTTGAACTTTTACATAAAATATAGTTATGAGTGTATCAACATAACCTATATGTGATATGTAACTTAGAGAAACTGAGTTATGACACTTTAATCAATAAGTAAGCAATGGGGCTTTCTTGATAAAAACATTACGTTTTTCAGGATTGCCTTATTCTTTGTACTCTAGGAAAGTCTATGTTATGTTAATGCATTGAAGCGTCGCATTAACGATTAAGGAAGTCTTTCCTGCCGTAACAATTTGCTTCGCAAATCGAGGCGTAGCCTCTTTGTTCTACAAATATGGTTGGAAGTCAACTTTTATGATAAAATAAATAAGCAAAAGTGAATCAATATCATGTATCACGATACCGGAAAAGAGGTTGTTATGTCAGAGATTAAACGTATGAAGGCATTGGTGGCATTATTGTCCAAAGCTTCCAAAGCTTATTATCAAGAAAACCGTGAAATCATGTCCAACCTTGAATATGATCAACTTTACGATGAACTCATAGCACTTGAAGAAAAAAATGGGCTTGTTTTAACAGGTAGTCCAACTAGGCAGGTAGGTTATGAGATTGTTGGCGCTCTACCTAAAGAAGCTCACAATTCAAAGATGCTATCTTTAGATAAGACCAAAAGTCGAGAAGATCTATTGTCTTGGCTAGGTGAGAATAAGGGTCTGTTATCATGGAAACTGGATGGCTTAACCCTTGTTTTAACCTATGAAGACGGTATTTTGACCAAAGGTGTTACAAGAGGAAACGGCGTTATTGGTGAAGTCATAACCAATAATGTACGTGTTTTTGACAATGTGCCCCTTAAAATCAACCAAAAAGGTACTTTGGTTGTAAGAGGGGAAGCGGTCATTAAATATTCTGATTTTGAAAATATTAATGCCTTGTTAAACGAAGAAGAACAATATAAGAATCCCAGAAACTTATGTAGTGGTACTGTAAGACAATTAAACAACGCTATTACCGCTAGTCGACATGTCAACTTTTTTGCTTTTCAACTGGTAAGTGGTGAGGGCTTAAAGTGGGATGCAAAGTCAGAACAACTTAAATGGCTTGGGGATTTAGGCTTTGATGTCGTCCCATTTAAAGAGGTGGATGGCTATAATCTACTAGCAGAATTGGATGTTTTTGAAAAAGAAATCATGGATAATGACTTCGCATCAGACGGACTTGTTTTAACCTTTGATTCAAGGGCTTATTCTGAAAGTCTTGGTGTAACGTCCAAGTTCCCCAGGCATTCTATTGCGTTTAAATGGCAAGACGAGATTAAAGAAACCCATTTAATGGGTGTTGAGTGGCGCGCTTCAAGAACCGGACTTATTAATCCCATTGCCCTATTTAAGCCCGTAGAGCTAGAAGGCACAACTGTAAGCAGAGCAAGTCTTCATAATGTGAGCATCCTAAAGCAACTTGAGTTAGGCGTTGGTGACATCATAAAAGTCTATAAAGCCAATATGATCATACCTCAGGTTGCAGGCAATCTAACCAGAAGCAATACACTTGAGATTCCCAGGGAATGCCCGATTTGTAAGCATCAAACAGAAATCAAAAAAGTATATGATGTGGAGGTTCTATGCTGTAACAATATGGCATGTGGCGCTAAGAAAATCAAAGCCTTTGCCCATTTTGTCAGTCGTGACGCCATGAATATCGATGGTATGAGTGAAGCAGGTATTGAAAAACTTGTAGAAATGGGCTTAATCAATGAGCTGGCAGATTTATTTGAACTTGAACAGCATAAGGATTTGATCGTAAATAGAGAAGGTTTTGGTGAAAAATCTTATGAAAATCTGATTGCAGCCGTTCATACTTCTAAAAAAGTTAAGCTTGAAAATCTCATCTATGCCTTAGGCATTCCAAGTGTTGGCTTAAACAACGCCAGATTGCTTTCTAGATATTTTGATCATAATATTGAAAAAATTAAAGAAGCAGATGTGGAGACTTTAGCAAATATTGAAGGCTTTGGTGAAATCATAGCCAGATCCTTGTATGATTATTTTCATAATCCAAGCAATATAATTACTATAAGTGCTTTGCTTAATCATATTGAGATAGAAAAAACAGAAGAAAATAATAAAGAACAGATTTTGAAAGATAAAATATTTGTCATAACAGGTAACCTAGAAACTTATGTCAATAGAAATGCGCTGAAGGATGAGATAGAAGCCTTAGGTGGCAAGGTGACAGGCAGTGTTACAGGTAAAACGACTTATTTGATAAATAATGATGTCACTTCAACTTCCGGCAAGAATAAAAAAGCCAAAGAATTAGGTGTTTCTATTATCAACGAGATGGATTACAAGAAATTAGTAGAAACGAATATAGAGGGATAAGTTATGCAATGACGTTTCAAGGCATATTTCTTGAAATAAACCGAAGTAAATGGTAGAATATACGATATCTGTCTCTGCACTAGATTAATGAGTTAAACTGTTCTTGAAAAAATAGAGCGATAGCATTGAATAAAAAATAGAGGGAAATAGGACCTGGAGGTTATGAGATGAAAATTACCAGAGAAGAAGTTGAGCATGTGGCCCACTTGGCAAGACTTAATTTAACAGAAGATGAAAAAATTCAAATGACTCGGGATATGGAAGCTATTATTGGTTTTGCAGATCAAATTAATGCTCTAGAAATTGGGGATGTCATACCTACAGCTCACGTCATTCCAATTAATAATGTATTTAGGGATGATGTGTCCAGACCTTCAATGGACCGGGAAAAATTACTTCGTAACGCACCCAATCAGGAAAACGGATGCTTTAGTGTACCAAAAGTTGTGGAATAGGAGGCATATTATGTTATATCAGAAATCAGTCAGTCAGTTGCAATATATGCTTCAAAATAAAGAAGTCACCAGTGTGGAAGTCACCCAGTCTTATTTAGACAGAATCGATGTGGTGGATAAGAAGGTGGGTGCCTATATTACGGTCGCTACAGAGTCGGCGTTGTTAACCGCCAAAGTTGTGGATGAAAAAAGAAATAAAGGTGAAGTCGTATCACCATTTGCAGGGATACCCATCGGCATCAAAGATAACATGTGTACGGATGGGCTTAGAACCACATGTGCATCAAAAATGTTGGACGATTTTGTGCCACCTTATGATGCTACTATTGTTAAAAAAATCAAAGAAAACGATATGATCATCTTAGGCAAGCTAAACATGGATGAGTTTGCGATGGGTTCCTCTACAGAAAATTCCGCTTACCATGTGACCAGAAACCCTTGGCAATTAGAATGTGTGCCCGGAGGAAGCTCTGGAGGTTCAGCAGCAGCTGTTGCAGCAGAGCTTGCCCCCTTTACCCTAGGTTCAGATACGGGTGGCTCTATAAGGCAACCGGCCCACTACTGTGGTGTCGTGGGTATGAAACCAACTTATGGAAGAGTATCCAGATACGGCTTGATTGCATTTGCATCTTCTCTGGATCAGATAGGTCCATTAACAAGAGATGTAAGAGATGCAGCTCTTGCTCTGAACCTAATCTGTGGTCATGACAGAATGGATTCCAGTTCGGCTTTTATGGATACACCGGATTTTACCGCATATTTAGATCAGGATATAAAGGGTATGCGCATTGCATTACCTAAAGAATTCATGGGCGAAGGCATTTCAGAAGATGTCAAAACCAGCATATTTAGTGCCGTTAAAGTACTGGAAAAATTAGGTGCCATTGTGGATGAAGTACATATGGAAATGACGGAATATGCATTGCCATCTTATTATCTCATTTCTTCAGCAGAAGCATCCTCCAATCTGGCTAGATTTGATGGTATAAAATATGGTCATCAAGCTGGGGAATATGACACCCTCGTTGAGCTATATAAACAAAGTAGAGATGAAGGTTTTGGTGCCGAGGTGAAAAGACGTATCATGCTTGGAACATATGCCCTCAGCTCCGGTTACTATGATGCTTATTATAAGAAAGCGCAGCAAGTAAGAACTTTGATTAAGAACCAGTTTGATCTTTTGTTTGCAAAATATGACCTTGTACTTACTCCGACAGGACCAACGACGGCCTTTAAAATAGGTGCTAAGATTAATAATCCAATCGAGATGTATCTTAACGATATTTGCACGGTTCCTATTAATATAGCAGGTCTTCCTGCAATATCTTTAAACAGTGGCTTCGACCGAACGGGATTACCCATTGGCCTTCAATTGATTGGAAAAGGCTTTGATGAGGGCACAATATTAAAGGTGGCACACGCTTACGAACAGGCAAGAGTGCTTGATAAAGTAAGACCGGAATTATAGGAGGGCAGATAGCATGGGTTATGAAGATTATGAAATAGTCATGGGTCTGGAAGTTCACTCAGAGCTTAAGACCAATACAAAGATATTTTGCGATTGCAAGAATGAATTCGGTGGTGAACCCAATACCCACTGTTGCCCTATTTGTACAGGGATGCCGGGAACGTTGCCCGTACTTAACGGGAAAGTTGTCGAATATGCAATCAAGGCAGGTCTTGCAACCAATTGCAAGATCAACCAATTTAGCAAACAGGATAGAAAAAACTACTTTTATCCGGATCTACCAAAGGCTTATCAAGTATCACAGTTTGATTTACCTTTATGTTATGAGGGAGAAGTTGAGATTGAAGTCGAAGGTGAGATTAGGAAAATTGGTATCACAAGAATTCACATTGAAGAAGATGCCGGAAAGCTCAATCATGAGATTGGCGGAACCTTGGTTGATTATAACCGTTGTGGCATTCCCTTAATTGAGATTGTATCAGAACCGGACTTTAGATCACCGGTTGAAGTGGGCATATATATGGAAAAGCTTAGAACCATCTTACTCTATGCGGATGTATCCGATTGTAAGATGAACGAAGGTTCTCTAAGGTGTGACGTGAATCTCTCCGTTCGTAAAAAAGGTGAAAAAATTCTTGGTACAAGAACAGAGATGAAAAACATCAACTCTTTTAACTTTGCCGTAAAAGCAGCTGAGTACGAAGCCAAACGACAAATAAAAGTTCTGGAATCCGGAGGTACAATCATTCAGGAAACCAGACGTTGGGATGAGGCAAAGGGCATAACCATTTCCATGCGTACGAAGGAAGAAGCCCATGATTACAGATATTTCCCTGAACCGGACTTGATGCCGATTATTACAACCGACGAACAGATTCTAGAATGGAAAGCATCACTTCCAGTTATGCCGGATGTAAGAAAAGCACATTATATACAAGATTATGGGTTGGGAAGCAAAGAAGCGGATATTCTAGTGGCCTCCAGAAAAATAGCGGATTTTTTTGAAGCAGGTGCAAATGCTTCGAAAAACCCCAAAGCTGTCGCCAATTGGATTATATCTGAAGTATACAGTCGCTTGAATGAAGATGAAAAAGAACAAGGTACGATGCCGATTAAGGGAGAAGACCTTGGCAACTTGGTCAATCTGATTGAAGAGGGTACGATTAGTGGTAAGATGGCCAAGACTGTTTTTGAGAAAATGTGGCAAACCAGTAAATCTCCGGCTACTATTGTTGAAGAAGAAGGTTTGAAGCAAAACAGTGATGAAGACGCACTAAGAACCATTGCATCTGATGTACTAAATACTAACGAAAAAATTGTAGCTGATTATCTGGGTGGCAAAGAAGCTGCCATTCAGTCGCTCATGGGACAAATGATGAAAGCAACAAAAGGTAAGGCCAATCCTAAGATGGTCATTGATTTATTAAAAGAATTATTAGAAGCAATGAGGTAAATGAAAAATAATAAAAGGTGGACATTCGCATGGGTATCGTGAATGTCCACCTTTATTCTATATTAAAAAGTTGTTACTTTCCTAATGCAGAATATGATTTTAAGAATTGCCGATAACATGAGGCTTAAGGCGATCATAATTATCAAAAGCTTTTGATCTTGTTAGATAGATGGCCAGCACTGCTGTTAGATACCGTGTTGTGAAGATGGCAATCATGATGGCAATCTGATATTTTATGGCTGTAATGGGTATGGAACCGCCAAGAATCTGTCCGGTCATCATGCCAGGTAATGAAACTAAGCCAATGGTTTCTATTGAAGCAATGGTTGGGGATATTGAGCTTTTTAGTGCGTGAACAAAATATGGTTTTAATGCTTCAGAGCGACTGGCAGAAAGAGAAAGATTATAGTAATAAGTTTTTTCACCATCTTTAATCTGCTTATAAAAAGTGTTGATGGCAAGAATATTGCCGCTAAGACTGTTGCCAAGAAGCATACCGCCTATGGGAATCAGGTGTTGAGCATCAAAAATATCTGTTAGGTCCACTATAAAATAATTAAAGAACAACAGTACAAGAAAATGGGGTATAAAAACAGCCAACCAAATATGAAGCCCAAATGTTTTAATAGAAAGCTTGGTGGTTTTTAACATAGAGTAGCTGGCAATGGTCATCATAAGAATAATATAGATGACATTAACAATAGGTGTGTTCATATCAAAAAGCCATTGGAGAACCAAACCAATGAGAGAAAGTTGTATAATCATTCTAAAAATAGCGATGGCAATCTGTACATTCATCTTGATGCCATAATGGATATTAAATAGGAAAACTGGTAAAACAAGGAAAAACAGCATATACATATTGGAGGTTTCCATTATAAATTCACCTCCCTAAGGCTACTTTCACTTTTCCAAAGGGCATCGTGGGATACAATAATAACAGTTGCATCCAGATCTATGATGTGTTTCATAATCAATGCCTTAAGATCATGGTCAAGACCTGATGTGATTTCATCTAATAACAAGTAAGGTCGATTAAGGAGAAGGGCAATAATCAAACCGATACGTTGTCTCTCACCACCGGAAAATTCCTGTATTTGAGTAGAAAGAACTTGGTCATCTAACTGAAAAGTTTTACTAAGTGCTAGAAATTTTTCACGGTAATCCTTGATATGATGGTTGACTTTGTACGAAAAAATCTTTTCCAGCAATGCTTCTGTCGTTAGTGAAGGCAGATCTGTATCTTGGCTGACATAGGCAATTTTTTCACGAATGCCTTTTAGATTGTGATGGTTTAGTTTCATATCATCTACGACAATATCGCCACTGTCCGGTTTGTCAAATCCTAAAAGAAAACGGATAAGTGTGGTTTTTCCGCTTCCGGAAGATGCAGACAGGAGTATTTTTTCTCCGGATTTGATTTCTAGGTTATAGTCTTTAAAAAGTACTTTATCACCATAGCGTTTGTTGATGTCGATGTACTGGATCATAGGCGCTCCTAAGGGTCAAAAATAAGTTGACATTATCAATTTTTAAGGATGACTTGTTTTATCTCTCGTCAGGTTATATAATAAACATAAAATAATTGAAGACAGGTGGCAGACATGAATCTATTTAACAAATATAGCTTATCTTTGATGAATAAAATTATTATAGCATTTGTTGCCTATTTTGTAATGGTTTTAATCGCATTTTCCTTGATTGTCATTTTGATTGATCGAGGACAGGTCTTATCTATTTCTAATGAATTTTCTCACGCTATCGCCACAGATAAAGCAAAAACGGTTGAGCTTTGGCTGAATGAAAAAGTTAGTAACGTTACTACATTGTCTTTAACGAGCGAAGTTCAATCTATGAACCAAGAGGCATACCTACCTTTACTTAAGTCAGCATTAACTGACAAAGAGGACATCTATGGTCACTATTTTATTATTGATAACCAGGGTGTCATGGTAGATACATTGGGCATTAGAAAAAATTTAGCAGAGGATTCTGATTACAAAATGACCATGGCAGGTGAAGAGCCTGTGGTCGTTGCCAAACCTTCTTATGATGATACATTTAAGCAGCCTACTTTTCGTATCATGGTACCAATAGAAGTCGACGGAAGGGTACAGGGTGTACTGGGTACGACAGTATTGCTTAAGGACTTAAGTCAGCTCATATCATCTACGGCCATACAAGAAACCGGTTTTGCATGGGTGGTGGATGAATACGGTCAGGTTATTAGTCACAAGGATGCCAATCAGGTTTTGAATATGGACATCACATCTGATGTCAATACAGGATATGAAGGCTTAAATGACTTAAGTGAACAAATGAAAGTCAATCGTCAAGGCGTCGCGACATTTACCAATCCACAAGGCGAAAAAAACTATGTTACCTATAAGAGTATACCAGGCTCTCCGGGATGGCATGTTATTATAACTTTATATGCATCAAGTGTGTATAAGACTCTTAGAGAACTGTTTGTTTATATGTCAGTACTGGTGGTTGTCCTTGGACTCATATCCTATTTGGTGACATATCTTTTGGCCAAAGACATAACCGATGCCATTAAAAGGCTTATTGAAGTCATGAACAAATTTACCAGTGGTGTCAAAGGTATTCGAGCCAAGGTGGAAACAAAAGATGAGATTGGTATGCTTTCACAATCTTTTAATGCCATGGCAGATACGATTGTGGCCCATACGGATAATGTTGAACAGTTGATTAAAGAACGCACCCAGATTTTAGCGGATTTGAACTACCAGATTGTTAGTCGAAACAAAGAACTCGGTACAATGAATGAAGAACTTGAAAAAACCAATGATAAGTTACATGAGTTGGCATCTACAGATATGTTGACAGGACTCTATAATAGGTATCAATTCGTAAGAGAGTTACAAAGAACGATTGAATTGGTTAATCTAGAAGATGAACAAAACTTTTCTTTGCTTTTTATTGATCTAGATAACTTCAAGGAATATAACGATACTTTTGGTCATGAAATCGGTGATTTTCTACTTATCGAAGTAGCAAAAATCCTTAGGGTAAATGTCAGAGAAAATGATATCATAGGTCGTTATGGTGGCGATGAGTTTGTCATTATGCTAAGACAAGGTACCTATGATATTGCAAAAGCCATAGCAGAACGTATCCATGGTGCAATATTAGGCCATGATGGCTTTAAAAAGGAACTTTCCAAGAAGTTAAATGGAGAAGTGAAAATCATGGGTAAGAACAAATTGTCCAGTTCTATTGGGATTGTCAATTATATGAAGTCTATGAAAATCACTAAAGCAGAAGACTTATTGGTCATTGCAGATGAAACCATGTATAAGGCAAAAAAAGCTGGTAAATCCAGAGTCGTCGTTAATTAGAATTTTAAGTCAATAGAAGAGCGTCCTATTCCATAATATCATGAGAATAGGACGCTCTTTTTAAGAACAACTAAAGAGATTCAATTTCCAAGAGCCAAGATCGTACAACGCCATCGCTTGGCATACGCCAATCACCTCGAGGAGAGAGGTTAATGGAACCGACTTTGGGACCGTCCGGCATACAAGAACGTTTAAATTGTTGGCTGAAAAATCTTTTGTAAAAAAGCAATAACCATTTTTTGATAGTCGCCTCCGTATAGAGCTCATAAAAAGCCATATTGGCCAAGTGATAGATTTTTGAAGGTGAGAAGCCAAAACGAACACAGTAATAGAGGAAAAAATCGTGTAGTTCGTAAGGTCCGATCAAATCTTCGGTTTTTTGTAAGATTGAGCCATCAGTATCCGGAGGGAGTAGCTCAGGGCTTACAGGTGTATCCAGTACATCCAGTAAAACAGTTTTAGCAGATTCAGGGGCTTTGTGGTGGGCAACCCAGTTAACCAAGTATCTGACCAAAGTTTTGGGAATGGATGCATTCACCGCGTACATGGACATATGGTCACCATTGTAAGTGGCGAAACCAAGTGCCAGTTCTGATAAATCACCGGTACCAATAACGATACCACCTGCCTTATTTGCGTAATCCATTAGGATTTGTGTTCGTTCTCTTGCTTGTGTGTTTTCATAGGTCACATCGTGAGTATTTGGGTTATGACCAATATCATGAAAATGTCTTAGACAGGCTTCTTTGATGGATATTTCTTTAAAGGTACAGCCTAGTTTTTGAATCAAGTCACAAGCATTTCTGTATGTTCGATCCGTGGTGCCAAAACCCGGCATGGTTATTGCGATTATATTTTTGGGATCCATATTTAACAGATTAAAAGTATGTATACATACAAGTAAGGCCAAGGTGGAATCTAAACCACCGGATACGCCAATAATAACAGTTTTACAACCTATATGTTCCAGTCTTTTAGCAAGGCCAATAGATTGTATGTTGAAGATTTCTTCACATCGAACATGTAATTTTTCCGGGTCTGTCGGAACAAAAGGATGGGGATCTACATAACGATTCAGCTTAAGGGGCTTAAAAGTATTATGATATGGGCAAACTGTATATTTTAATAGATCCTGTTGATAGCTATCTGCATAGATGCCCATCTTTCGTCGATCACTTAAAAGTCGTTCAATGTCGATATCACTAACAATCAATTGATTCTCTAGGACAAAGCGGACGTTTTTTGATAACAAAGTTCCATTTTCATAGATAAGACAATGCCCGCCAAAGACAAGATCTGTTGTTGACTCACCATAACCGGAGGAAGCGTAAACATACCCGACGATGGTTTTTGCAGATTGACTGGAAATAAGAGATTGTCTATATTCGCTTTTTCCGACAAGCTCATTGCTTGCTGAAGGATTGAAGATTAGGGTAGCACCGGCTATTGCCATAGGTCCGCTTGGTGGACTCGGCACCCATAAGTCTTCGCAGATTTCAATACCAAAAGTAGCCTCAGGGTATTTGTGATGCCGATAAAGCATATTCACACCAATAGGCACATGAACAGAATCTATAAGGTACTTGTTGTGACCCAAATTATGGCCTTGTTCAAACCATCTTTTTTCATAGAACTCACTGTAATTTGGGATATGACTTTTGACAGTAATCCCGATAATAGCACCTTGGCTTATCACCACCGCACAATTAAATAGGGCATTGCTCACAGCTAAAGGCGCGCCAACAATAATGGTGATGTCAAGCGTCTCTGTCTCTTTTTTTAACCGAATCAGTTGTTCTACAACTTGGTCCTGCAAATGTTTTTGCATAAACAAATCTCCACAGGTATAACCTGTAATCGACAGTTCGGGTAACACCAAAATAGCCACATCCTGATTCACCGCTTTTTCGGTCAACTCAATTATTTGGTTTGTATTATGTACACAGTCAGCTACTTTGGTTAATAATGTAGCTGCACCAACACGTATATATCCTTTAGTCATTTTAGTATCCTTTCATTTTCCGTATATAGGCTCATTTTATCACAAATCTGTGTCAAATGGTCAATTTAACAACAATAATCTTGTAATTATATTCAATATTATGTAGAATAAAGAGGTGTGTAAATGAAAAGATCAACAGCATACAGATGGAGGCTTACATGAACCAAGATTACAAGATGCACATTCAAAAAAAGATTGCTCTGGTAGCCCATGATAATAGAAAAAAAGATCTTATGAATTGGATTCAAATTAATAGAGAAGCTTTAAGTACCCATTTTTTATATGCCACAGGTACAACCGGTCAAATTATTGCTGAGAAAACCGGCTTGCCGGTCAGAACATTTAAAAGTGGGCCATTAGGCGGTGATCAGCAAATAGGTGCTAAAATCATTGAAGGTGAAATAGACTTTATGATTTTTTTCTGGGATCCCTTGGAAGCTCAACCACATGATCCGGACGTTAAGGCATTGCTTCGAATAGCTGTTTTATACGATGTACCCATTGCCATGAATTATGCAACAGCCGATTTTGTTTTTTCATCTGACTTAATGAATAAACCATATGATCGACTGGTTATTGATTATACAAAACGTTTAAAACGACATATAGAATTATAAAAAGAGATATAGAGAACTTATTGAGGGGCTATTTATGAAAGCTAAGTGGGTATATAGTGGGGTAATTATATTGGTCGTCTTTCTCTCGGGGTTGTTCTATATGGGACAAATTAAGAAAGATGATGGCATTCTTATCGAAACTGAAAAAACAAGTCAATCGGTTGATGAAGAAAAAGTTACTTTAGAAGCCGTAAATAAAATATATATTCATCTGTGTGGAGCTGTTAAAAATCCGGACGTTTATGCGGTTGATGAGGGCTCACGTCTTTTTGAAATCATAGCAATAGCAGGTGGATTAGATGAAGATGCAGCCGAAGGGTCCGTTAACCTTGCACGTAGAGTTGTGGATGGTGAGCAAATTTATGTGCCCTATGTAGGCGAAGAACTATTAATGCCTATAAGTGAGGGCTTACAAGGAAAAGTGAGTTTGAATCAAGGTACAAAAGAACAGTTAATGACCTTAACAGGTATCGGCGAAGTGAGGGCGAGTGCAATTATTAAGCATCGAACTCAAAAAGGACCGTTTGTGAAAATCGAGGATATCATGTTGGTTGATGGAATCAAGGAAGCCATGTTTGAAAAGATAAAAGATGACATAGGTTTATAGTGGGGTGAAAGATGAGTAAAAGAATATTAGTAGTAGACGACGAAAAATTAATTGTAAAAGGCATTAAATATGGTTTAGATCAAGATGGCTATGAAGTGGATGTATCCTATGATGGAGAAGATGCTCTGTCTCACGCAAAAGCCAATGATTATGACTTAATCATATTGGATGTGATGTTGCCTAAAATGGATGGTGTTGCTGTTTGTCAACAAATTAGAGAGTTTTCCAAAGTCCCGATTATCATGTTAACTGCAAAAGGTGACGATATGGACAAAATTCTGGGACTGGAATATGGTGCAGATGACTATATGACTAAGCCATTTAATATATTGGAGTTGAAGGCTAGGATTAAGGCAATCATTAGGCGTTCCGGTTTCAAAGGGGAAACGCAGACCGAAGAGTACAAAGTGCTTAAATCAGGTGAAATCAAGTTGGAGGTTGAAAGCAGAAGGGTTTATGTAAAAGAAGGAGAGGTGAACCTGACGGCTAAGGAATTCGACTTATTAGAATTATTTATCACCCATCCGAATAAAGTATATAGTAGAGAAAATCTACTCAATGTGGTATGGGGTTACGATTATCCTGGGGATGTCAGAACAGTCGATGTTCATGTTAGAAGACTGCGTGAAAAGGTTGAACCTAATCCCAGTGAACCGACTTACATACATACTAAATGGGGAGTGGGCTATTATTATCAACATTAGATTTAAGATTGTAAAAAGTATAAGAACGAAGTTGTTTGTATCTTTGGTAGCGATTGGGATATTACCATTGTTTATTTTGACCGTTTCTATTCTATCATCTGTTAGAAACTATAGTCAAAATGAGAAGAAAACAGAGATGTTAAGACATGCAAATACCATTAGTACCAATTTAAGCCGGCGAGATTATTTTGACAATATTGAAGATGTGAACTATCTAGACAATATTCAATCCATCATTGCGGATCGTTTTTTGATTATGAACAGCGATGGTCAAGTTATTTATGATTCTAATCATTTTGATGAAGGTAAGCTTAACAGTTCCCAGCCGGTACTGAAAGTCTTGCAAGGAACTTCTACAAACATTACAGAAGAGGACAAGAAACTTGAAACGGTGAGAATATATACACCTATATACGACAGTGATCATAAAACAGTCATTGGCGTTACGATGTTAAGTGGCCACTATGACCAGATTGAAACCACGATTTCTAGAATGCGCAACATGGCTTATCTTCTTATCGTTGGGATTTCCTTAATTATCCTGATTCTGAATTTTTATTTTTCAGGTCTACTAACAAAACCTTTTCGAGAATTTGTCAATCATCTTAAAAGGGTTTCTGAAGGACATATCGATGAAAGAATTGATATTCGTGGAAATTATGAAATAGAAGAAATTGGCGTTGCTTTTAATGAGATGCTCACCACGATGGAAGAGATTGATGAATCCAGACAAAGGTTTGTTGCCAATGTATCTCATGAATTAAAAACACCACTCAGTTCAATGAAAGTGTTGGCAGAATCACTCTTATGTCAAGATGATGTACCTAATGAGCTCTATAAAGAGTTCATGGAAGACATCAATGCAGAAATCAATCGTGAAACTAAGATTATTAATGATTTGCTTACATTGGTTACATTGGATAAAAAAGAAAGCTATCTAAATATTGATAACACAAATATTAATAAGCTGGTTGAGCAGGTCATGCGGATGCTTAAGCCGATTGCAGATAAAAAAGAAGTGATTCTAGAGATCGAGAGCTACCGTGAAGTGTTTGCAGAAGTGGACGAAACCAAAATGTATTTGGTGTTTATGAATCTAGTCGAAAACAGTATAAAATATAACAATGAATATGGTAAAGTCACTGTGACCATTAATGCAGACCACAGAGATTTGAACATTCAGATTATGGATACTGGTGTTGGTATCCCACCTGAAAGTGTTGACAAAGTTTTTCAGAGATTTTATAGGGTAGATAAGACAAGATCTAGGGATACGGGTGGCACCGGATTAGGCCTTAGCATTGTCAATAGGACGATTCTACTTCATGGTGGCAGTATTAAGTGTATCAGTGAAGAAGGGGTCGGAACTACTTTTATATTAAGATTACCATTATCTCAGACAATGAAATAAGAAATGCTCTAAACCATTATGAAGTGAGAATTCATATAATATTAATAGTTAAGACGCATAACTGAAATATGTATTCGTTATGATGAGTGGTATCGAGATTGAGGATATAATACAGTGGACGGAAGGTGAACTTATGAGACGTGTATTAGTCGCTGTCATTTTACTTGTATTGATTTTTACGAGTTGTAAACCGGAAATTGAAGAAGTGACAATAAATAACAAAGACGAAGTTCTATTGGTTTATTTGGTGAATGGTGAAAAGAATGAATTGGTAGCTTACGAGGTAGAAGCGGATTCAAATGATATAATCAGCCAGATAGAGCAGGTCCTTGATGTTTTAAGCACCGGTGCTACTTCGCTGAAATTATTACCTACAGTACCAAAAGAATTGACTATTAATCAGATAGAATTTCGCGAAGGCAATATTATCATTAACATGCCGGCTGACATAAAAAATATGAAACAGATTGATTTTCTTCTATGCAGAACATCTTTAATAAGGAGTCTGACATCCATTGAAGCTGTTACATCGATTGAATTCTATGTAGATGGATTACCCCTTAAGGACAGTAGCGGAAAAGTCTATGGACCATTCTATAAATCAGATGTAATTGTTGATATGGAATCTGAAAATGAAGTGGTCAAGACCATGGATTTGAACTTGTATTTTCCGGATCAAAAAGGAGAATTTTTAATTCCTGTCACACGAGAAGTTGGAATTAAGCCCAAGGAGAGTATTGAAGAACGCATTATTAAAGAGCTTATGTTACCACCCCAGGGTTATAATCTAATAAGCTTAATACCAGAAAAAACGGTTGTGAAAAGTATTTATGTTGATCAAGGCATTTGCTATATTGACTTTAATGAAGCCTTTAGGACAGATCATCTTGGGGGATCAACCAGTGAAGTAATGAGCATATATGCCATTGTCAACAGCCTGACGGACTTACCGAACATTAATAAAGTTCAATTTCTTATAGAAGGCAAGAAATCAGAAAGTTTTACCGGCCATATGCAATTTGATATTTTATTTGAACAAAGCTTAGACTTAGTCAGTAAGGATAATAAGATTAAAGAATAAGTGATGGGGTAATGGATAATAAGTACGGTAAAAATAGATGATATAATATATGGGGGGTTCTCATGAAAAGACCCTTAGTGCTGATAACCCTAAGTGGCATAGTCGGTATACTTTTAGGTATGGAGCATTATGATTTTGGTGTAGCATTAATGATGATCATAGTATATAAACATAGAAAATCAATAAATCAGATTCAATTTAAGCATGTGCTCCCATTATTGGGCATATGCTTATTTTCATTTTTGCAGGTAATTTTTTATGATCAGTCATATGAAGCATCCACTAAAAATTTTATAGAAGGCACTACCATAGAATTTGAAGGTCGTATCAAAGAAGTTCGAATGGGAGAAAAGTATCATACATATAGGTTAAAGCCTATTAAGGTTAACGGGAAAACACTTCATAAGGGGGCGCGGTTAGTTACAGAGACGTTGTTGGAAGGCGGAGCTTGGATTGTTACCCAAGGAGAGGTTCTTGAAACAAAAGGAAAGCGAAATGAAGGTGGCTTTGATGCCATGTCGTATGATAAAAGCAAAGGCATCGTTGGTACTGTTTTTGCAGATGAGATTCATATTAATAAGATTCAAAATGAAAATCATAGATTTAGTATAGATCAAATAAAGCAGTCCCATGAAAAAAGACTGCACCTGCTTTTACCTCTATCTGAAGCAACATTATTATCGACGCTTATACTTGGAAGCAAAAATATGGAGGATGATGTTATTGATAACTTTAAAAAGGCCGGTTTGATTCATATCTTATCTATCTCAGGACTGCACGTATCCATTATTGGGTATGGCCTTTTCAAAGCATTAAATATAGGGTTTAAGCGTCAAGCAACATGTGCTGTTATTGCAATTATCTTATTGATATATTACTGTATCTATACCGGTATGCAAGTATCTACGGTAAGAGCCACAATCATGATTGGCTTATACTTGGTACAGTTTATGGTACATAGGCGTTATGATAAAACCACTGCGGTTTGTTTTGCAGCCTTCGGTCTTCTTCTGCTCAATCCCTATCAGTTAACCCACATTGGGTTCCAATTATCATTTGGTGCGGTACTGAGTATATTCTATGTCGACCCTTTGCTTAAGACCATTTGGCCATCTTCTGAACGGAGACTGATAGCAGCGCTACGTTTGTTAATTGCGGTGCAGATTGGAATATGGCCCATACTTGTATATTACTTTTACAGTCTACCGGTTTATGGGTTTCTAGGGAATCTTCTGGTAATACCTATTGTTGGTGTATTAATCTTATTTTCAATTTTAGGGTTATTTGTAAGTTATATCAGCATGGGCTTTGGTACTTTTGTTATTGGTGTTTCATATTGGTTGCTAAATTATATTGAGCAAATAACGTTGTTAATAGGAAAATTACCCTTTAGTACATTGTTTATAAAAGCACCTCATACACATTTTATAATTGCTTATTATAGTATTATAGCATTATGGATTATGGGTGTATCGTATAAAAAAATTGGAATTTGTTTAGTGTCACTTATGTCTATGATTGTTTTTCTAAATATTTTAGACATGGAGACGATGACAATGCATTTTTTGGATGTAGGTCAAGGGGATAGTGTGGTTATAACTTATCAAAATCGTACTTTTATGATTGATGGAGGCGGGGATATTAAGAAAAAAGATGGAAATGTAGGATTAGGTATAGTGTTGCCGTTTCTAAGGCATCAAGGCATTGATAGAATAGATACTGTATTTATAACCCATAGTGATTTTGATCATATTTATGGTATAATTGAAATCGCAAGTCATATACCAATTAGTGAAGTCATACTACCTATTGTTTACAAAGAAATGGATGATCCTTTGATAAATCAATTGTTTTTTGTTTTGGACAGTCAAGATACACGCATCCATTATTTCAAGACGGGGGATCGGTTGACATATAAAAACATGACCATATCTTGCTTATGGCCTGAAAAAGCATTTATTAGCGATAACAACAGGAATTCACTGATTCTCCATCTGGAGATAAAAGATTTTGATGTTCTATTAATGGGAGATGCCGGTGCCTTAGAAGAACGAGCCATTATGAAAGATTCGCCATTTATAAATAGAGATGTAGAAGTAGTAAAGGTCGGTCACCATGGTTCATCTACCAGTTCATCTGAGATCTTCTTAGAGCAACTGAGTCCGACTCTCAGTGTTATATCCGTAGGTAAAAAAAACCCTTATAGGCATCCAAATGATGAAGTGGTTGAGAACTTAAAACGATGGTCCGATTATGTCTTAATGACAAAAGACCAAGGCGCTATTCGCATTAAATATAGAAATGGAAGAGCAACCGTTCAAAGTATGATTAAGGAATAGAGGAAGATATGGAAGGCTTGAAACAACAAATTAAAGAGCAAAAATTTAATAATATCATGCTGTTTTTCGGTGATGAGACCTTCATGTTGGATTATTATGTGAAAAAAATTGTCGAAACAATAATAGGTAGTGGTGAGATGACGATGAACCATGATGTTTTTGATGATCGTAAAGTGACTTTCTCAAATATCGAAGACAGTATGGATACAATGCCTTTCTTTTCAAAAAATCGAGTCATTATACTTAAGAACCTAGGCTTATTTGAAAAGACAGGAACTAATCTAGCCGGTTTGCTATCAGAAAAATTGGATACCCTACCGATAACGACTTATGTTGTTTTAATTGAACCGACGGTAGATAAACGCACAAAGCTTTACAAAACCGTGCAGAAAAATGGGTATATCTGTGAATTCCCTTTACTTGGTGAAAGTGAGCTAATACGGTATATAGCAAAAACACTGAATCCATATGGTAAGAAGATTGAGCAAAAAGAAGCCAGATATTTGATTCATTATGTAGGAGACCAATTAACTGTTTTGCATAACGAGATAAATAAGCTTATCAACTATCTTGGTGACAGTGAGGTGGTCACCCATGAAGCCATTGAAACCATTTGTCAAAAAAGTGTAGAAAGTAAAATCTTTGAACTGGTGGATTGTATGGGTACAAAAAAAAGAGCCCGTGCACTAAAGCTCTATCATGACCTATTATCGTCCAAAGAACCTTCCAACAGGATTCTATTTATGTTGACCAGACAATTTCGAATGGTATATAAATGTAAATTATTACTGGGTGAAGGACTAGATAGCAACGACATTGGTAAAAAGCTAAAGCTTCAATCCTTCGTTGTAAGAAAATGCTTAGACCAAGGCAAGACTTTTAGTCTTACCTCTCTAGAAGAAGCACTGAAGAATTGCTTAGAATGCGAAATCGATATAAGGACTGGTGTCTTCATGCCCGATTTAGCAGTTGAACAGCTCATCATTCGATACAGCGGTATATAAAATCATCGTAACATTACACAAATCTAAATCCTGTAGCGGTCATTCAAAAGCACATCAAAAGATGTGCTTTATATTATTACACTCATGAGCGAGCTTCATTCCTGTAATCTATACACGTAGTGATATCCTCCTGCTTTATCAAGTACTTAACTTGCCATGAGTTAATTAAAACTAAAGTTATAAGGGCGGTTCCCCCTTCGGAAAATAATGGTGTTATCCAGATTCCTGTAATGCCCATAAGTCTTGAAAAAACTATCAGTCCAATCACGGTTAGAATAAGTCCTCGGGAAAGAGCAATGAGGATTGAAGGACCTGCTTGTTCTATGGATGTAAAACAAATAGATCCAATAATTCCGACTGGCATAAAGATAATCGACCAACGAATCCATACTGTTGCCTCTAATGTAAGTCTAAGGGCTTCAGGATGATCTTTGATAAAGAGACTCATAAGAGGTATTGTAGTAAATTGAAGAACAATCACGAGTGCTACTGCTATGATTAGGGAAGCGACTATACTTTGAGTAATAATAGACCAAACACGTTTGTTGAGTTTTGCTCCATGGTTATAACTGATAATTGGTTGAATGCCTGCTCCTATTCCCATAAATATTGCACTTGCTATCATTAGAATAAACTGAACCAGAGCAAAAGCAGCTACACCTAAGGATCCAGCTAAGAGTAATAACTTGTAGTTGAATAACCAAGTGGTAACACCAACCGCAAGGCTACCAAAAAATTCTGAGGAACCATTTGCACTTATTGACTTTAGTGTTTCTCTGACTGCCTTCGGATATGCAAAATAAAGTCCGGACATATTTTTAAGTGATTTTTTTACAAAATAAGCTATAAAAAAACCTGCGCCCAAACTTTTGGAGATTCCTGTGGCTAAGGCTGCTCCAACAATGCCATAATCAAAAACAAAGAGAAATAAATAATCCAAAATAATATTCAAAAGGGCAGCACAAGCCATAACAATTGTGGCTAAATTAGGTTTACCATCGTTACGTACCGATTGCTCTAAGATAAACAACAATATCATACTGGTGAAAAAAGGGCTTAATGAACGTAAATAATTTCCTGCATCAGTAGCTAGATTTCCGGAAGCTCCTAGAAAGCGAATAATCCAGGGAAAGAATAGGTAAATTCCTAAACCACCAAGTATGCCCAATATTGTGCCGAGTAGTGCAATCAATCCCAATGTTTGACGTGCTTGATCAATCTTACCGGCACCTAATAGTACTGCCAATCGGGCATTTCCACCAGTTCCAATCATCACTGCTAAGCCGACGATTAGAGCGATGATGGGGTAGAGTAGATTGATAGAAGCTAATGCTTCCGGTCCAAGTCTACGCCCAACCATTATACCATCAACAATTTGGTAGAAGGCCATAAACATCATAGAAGCGATAGCTGGCATAGCATTAGATATAATAAGCTTAGCAGGTGAATCTGTTAGAAAAGTATTGTGTGAATTGTTTGATGACATATTTCATTACCTCCGTTTATAAGTTCCGTATATGAATGAATATTTATAAATTCATTCATATACGGATAAAAAATGAGTCTACAATAATGTAGACATAGATTACATTAATTGCCTAACAATGGATTCTACAAGTGTATCAATAATATCAGGAAAATACTGATTACCAATATCTTCTTTGTGTAAATCAACAAAGGATAGGGAGTTAAAGAGTGCCAATATAAAATCTGGGTCAATATCGCTTCGAATCTGTCCTCGTTCTTGCCAAAGCGCGATTAGGTTAATAAAAAGGGTGTAAGAAAAATCATTATAGGCAGAGCCCGATTTATCCTTGGACAAACGAATACTTAGCTTTGAATTAACATCTGGATTAAACCATTCTCGTAGAATAGGGTTTTCTTGCATACCTGAGAAGAGCTTATGAACAATGGCTTTAGCCACAAATATTGTCTCCCCATTAAAATCAACCGAATTAACGACTGTTTCTTTAAGTACTCGATTTTCACTAAGAAACACTTCAAAAAAAAGTTGCTCCTTAGATTCAAAGAAATTATAAAAGGTTCCTACACCCATACCGGCATGTTGGGCAATATCCTGGATATTAGTTTGTTTGAACCCTTTTTCAGTAAAGAGTTCTTTACCAATATTAAAAATAAGTTGTCGTTTTTCATGCATGGTCACACCTCGCTTGAATGAATTTATTTATATTCATTCACATAATAACTTAAAAGCACAACCATGTCAAGTATTAATTATTTGTTTCGCTTTTATTTAAAAAGTAATTGCTACAAGAAAAAAAAGAAGATAAATAATAAGAGACAAATCATACAACAACAGTAAAAAAGGCAAATCGAATAGTTACCTAATGCATACTGTCTAAATAAAAGCTTATTAGACCATATAAAAAAAGCACATCAAAAGATGTGCTTAATATTATTCTTCTTATTAAGCCATTTTGTTAAAAGCTCGATCAACGCTGGATACTTTTCTTGAAGCAGCATTCTTGTGGAATACGCCTTTTGACTCAGCTTTATCGATATAAGAAATTACAACTTTAACTTGAGCTTCTGCCGCGGATTTATCTCCAGCTTCGATTATTGTATCTAATTTCTTCAGTTCTGTTTTAACACGTGATTTGACGGATTTATTTCTCATTGCTTTAGATGCCGCCACTTTAATACGTTTTTTTGCTGATTTAATGTTTGCCATGTTTTCACCTCCGACAATCTTGATTGTTTACTTATTATGCGGGGAATTTTTTTGAAATACGCACAATTAAACATACCTTAACAGTTTAGTTTATAAAGCGTCGTATGTCAATATGTATTTGAAAATTTATTTTACTATTACTTTTTTTCCTGCACATTAAATATTAAATATTATCAGGTAGGAAAGAATCTACATATAAATCTAATCATTCTCGTTTCATAAGAAAGTATTTAAAAAGCAAAAATAATGATATTTTTTTTAAATATTAAAAATAAGAAATTTTTTAATTAAACAACCGAAAAAAAATGGTACATTCGTAAAAAGGCAAAATATACTGAAAAACAAGTGAATTATCTGGATTATTATCGCTTTTTCAAACGATATGCTTGTCTTTACAGGCTGGGCTATGTATAATGTAAATAATTGCGAAGAAAATTTCTTAATGTTGTATAAGTTGCATAAGTTATATTTAGTGCATATCTCTACAGAAGTTAATGGCTATATTTCATGTGGAGAAAAGGAGGGTTACGATTGTTTGAGGATATAGTATTTAGCAATGATTTTATTGATATCATTGATGATGACAATCAATTCTACATTAAAGTCAAACAACATGGTTATTCAATGAATCAATTGGATGAAGATGTTAAAAAACTGCCGCGGTTGAAAGTGAATCAATTTGTGGCTATTCAGTCTGCAATAAAAACAGGATCCAGTAAAGTGTTGTTACTTGGAAACAAAAAACCCTTAATTGATTTAGAAATCAGCAAAGACCGATTAGAGGCAAGTATAATAATAAATGCAACGAAAGAACAGATAGATACTCTTGGGATTCAAGAATTGATCCAACAGGTACTTGATGTTATGAAACACGCTGGCATTGTCTATGGATTTGATATTAAAGATATAATAAGTCACATAAGTCCCATGGAGAAGCTTGTTGTAGCAAAAGGATTATTACCAATAAAAGGACAGGATGCAATTGTCACTTATTATAAAATAGAGGAAGCAAAGCCGGAAATTCATCAAAATGGAGATGTTAATCATTATGAGCTAAACTTAATCAATAAGGTACATCGAGGAGACTGGCTTGGTGAACGTATTGAACCTAAAGATGGGGTGGATGGTAAGACGATATTAGGAGAACCCATACCTGCCCTTAAGGGCAATCAAGAACCCTTTAAATATGACAAGAAAACCGTAGTCGAGTCTTATGACCCGGAATTGGACAAAACGGTTCTTCTTGCATCCACCACCGGAGCTGTCATAATTGAAAACGATATCATCAGTGTTTGCAATTATCTTGAAATTGAAGGTAAGGTATCTTTCAAAACGGGCAACGTCGATTTTGATGGGTTTGTGGATATTAGAGATGTAGTGGAAGACAATTTTTCTGTTCTGGCAAATCAGGATATTCAGATTATGGGTGACATGGGCATTGGTGGTGTCAACTTGATTGAAAGCAAAGAAGGTAGCATCTACATTAGAGGTGGCATTGCCGGAAAAGGGAAAGCTAAGATAATCTGTGAAGGCGATTTGTATACCAAATTTGCTACAGATTGTGATATAGAATGTGGAGGCACAGTACACATTGGTTTTTATGCAATTAATGCTAATATTAAGGCGAAGGAAGTCATATTCGATTCCTTTAACAGCAAAGTCATTGGCGGTTCTATCGAAGCACAAGTTAGGGTACAGGTTGGTACGGTAGGCAATAAGATGGATACACCCACCTTTATCCAAGTGCTTGGTTTTGTGCGTGACAAAGTCAAAGAAGAATATGATTTTATCAACATAACCATTGAGCGGGTAAAAGAAAAAATTAATCTATTGAAACAAAAAAAATCATTGCTTGAGATGGTAGCAGCTTCCGACTTAGAGAAAAGGAAAGAGTTGGATAAGGTTAATGAGGAATTTGGCTTTTTTAAGAAAAATCTTAAAATGCTTTATGCAAGTCAGAAAAAAACAATTTCCTATTTGAGGTCTAAAGGCGAAGGAGAAGTGGTTATTACTCACGGCATCTATTCGAAAGTTCAAATCAAAATCAAGGATGATGTTTTGTGGCATATGGAAGTAGCTTTGAGTCCGGTAACCTATTATACGGATGGCAGAAACATCTTGAAGGCATAAGGGGGATAGACATGATAGAAAAGAAGAATGATACAATGATATATAGGCTTAAAGGCCTCATCCATGCTATAGAATTTTTCTCGCAAAGATTTGATGCAAAGCAGATCACCCATCATGTGGTGGATTTTATTGATGAACTCATTGTTTTAGACCAAGTTGTGGTTTTTGCCAAGGATGACCATGTGTATCGACCGGTCCGACAATCCGGATATCATAATTATGATTACAATTTTGAAGTGAAGCCGGCTTATGAAGATATTGTTGTATTGCATGCAGGGTTATTCTCAAAAGAAGATATAAAAAGATTTCTGCCAAAAGAAGTCTCAGAGTATTTTCCCTGTGCTTTCGGAATACCTTTAATCATGGACAAGAAAATGTTTGGATTTGTACTTATAAACAGAAGTGAGGATAAAGAACCTTTTGATTCTGAAGATGAAATCATTGCCGTTGCTTTAATGAATCTTTTTTATATTGCTCTAACAAACTTCGAATCCTACGATGCTTTAATAAAAACAAAAAAAAGGCTGGATGAGAAGATCTTTAATCTATTTGCTATTCATCAATCATCAAAAATACTCATGAGTACACTTGAAATTGAAGCTATGTGTGATCTATCAACCAGTGTATTTAGCGAATTGACACAGAGTTCGATTACTTCCATCTTCCTTTTGAAGGAGGACTCTAAGGCTTTTGAAATGATGGCTTATCAAAATGTCTATGAACTAAGAGGTGAGCTCAAAATCCTTCTATACACCAATGACAATATAGAAGCCCTAAGTGAAAAGGAATACTTTTGTCTCGAAAATGGTGAAGACCTAGAAAGCATCTGTGCAATTTTTTATAATGTTGATGAGATGTTAAAGGCTTTGAAACCAATCTATATTGTACCGATTGTGAAGAATGAGGACGTGCTTGGTTTTATAACTTTGGGACGTCGAGTCAATGATATGTCATATAATGACAGTAATATGGAGTTAATCCATAGTCTGGCTTCCTCCTTATACATATCTATTACCAATGCTATGTATGTTAAAACCATTCATGAACAAAAAAAAATCATCGATTCTAAGTTGAATCGTCTGATGAATATGAACCTAATGATTAAAAATATTAACTCATCATCAGACTTAAATCACCTTTTTGAAATAACTAAAGCCACTTTAGAATGGTCTCATAATGTTACCAGTTGTATTCTGGCGGTTTTTGATCAAGAGAAAGATGTTTTTGTCATCAGGGAACGTATAGGATGTCAATCTCTAGGAGAAACCCAGACATTTACAGAAGTGGCAACTACATTAAAAAAAGGGCATATGGTTGTAGCAAGTAGTATTCACGAGGTCGAAGACCTACTCGGTCTTGAAGTGGTCAATCAGATAGAGGGGGAATTTGGCGGCGCCTTATTGGTACCGGTTTACTTAGATAAATTTGAACTGGAGCTTCTGGGATTCATTGGTATTTTTGACATGAAAGATATGTTACTTACGGATCTTGAAAATCAATTGATCTATGAATCTATTGCCAATGCCATAGCACCTTCATGGTATCATTTGAAACAACTGGAGAAAATCAAAAATACTTATGAAGTCAATTCCGAAGCGTTATTTATGGAAAAAATATTAGAAGAAATAGAAGATTGCAGAGAGTATGATTTGGAGCTTTATTGTTTTCTAGTTGATTTTACAGGTAAGCATTTTATGGAAAAAAGTGATTTGTTTCAAGAATTTACTCAGTATTTTGATAAAGCTTTTAAAATTGATAATAGGCATTTGGTCATTCTATCTCCAAGAGAAGAAGATGCAGTCTACATTCAGGAGAATTTAGATCAAAGACACAGTATGAAGCAGTTGAAGTATGGGGTTGATTTTGAAGATTATGAGACTTTTTTGGAAGTGTTGGTCAAATTTAAGATACAATAATGATAGGAGTAGTTAAAGGTAGTCCCATGAAAACCCTTCCACAGTGTATATGACTACGGCCTCTAATTGGTGCGTCCTGCACCAAAAGTCGGCGGACAGCTCCTGCTGTCTTGCTTAAGT
>PGZS01000176.1 GCA_002841435.1 Firmicutes bacterium HGW-Firmicutes-3
TCTCATTTTTTCATTTTCGCAAGATTGATTACCTACGGTGCAGGACGTCTTACAAGCTGATTGACATGAAGTTTGACATTCTCCGCATCCACCATGTTTCAATGTTTCTTTTAATACGGTTGCGTTTAGTGTTTTTATATGCTTCATTTTCATTCCTCCAATTGTTTTTGGTTATTCTACAATCTGAATAAAGCAAGCTTAACCTCCAGTGAAAAGCCCGACTTTTAACTGAATCATTATAACATATTCCATTAAGGAATAAAACCCTTATTTCATGTATAAACCTAGATTCTCCAAACGACCTATAACATACAACATTCAAATATGATATAATAAACCCCACTAATAATAATCCACATAGAGATAAGGTGAACAAAATGAAAACCATTGATCTTCACAGTCATACGAATGCCTCTGATGGTACCTATAGCCCAAAGCAACTGGTTGATTACGCTCATGTTAAAGGACTAAGTGCCCTTGCCATAACAGACCATGATACGACCGAAGCTTTAGCAGAAGCAAAGTCACATGCTCTAAATTACCCTGATCTTGAAATTATTTCAGGTATAGAATTTTCCACACACTCTGATCTGTGTACCTCAGATATACACATACTGGCCTATTATATACAAGAAAATGACCCTCTGTTCCAGGACCAATTAACACAACTGATTGATTCTAGAACTCATAGAAATAAAAAAATGATTCAAAAGATGCAAGAAGGAGGGTTGAAGATAACCATGGAGGATGTTCTTGCCACATCTGAAGATGGCATCATCACAAGAGCCCACTTTGCAAAAGCTATGGAAAATCTAGGTATCGTCAAAAATATGCGAAAGGCTTTTGACCGATATATCGGCAATGACGGTCGCTTTTATATTGAACGAGAAAAGGTGACTCAGCAGATGGCCATCCAAATGATTCTGAAAAATGGTGGCGTCCCTGTTTTAGCCCATCCTGTACTCTATAAGCTCAACCTAAAGACTTTAGATTATCTACTTGGCGAACTGGCAAATTATGGTTTACAAGGTATTGAAGGTATTTATACGACTTATAAGACGCATGAGACCCAATATATAAAAGCCATGGCAAAAGACCACGGACTTATTGTCACAGGTGGCTCTGACTTTCATGGCGCCCATAAGCCGGGTGTAGATCTTGGTACGGGCTATGGTGACTTGCAAGTCCCCTATACCATACGAGATGAACTCTATCAAGCTCATATACGCAATCAAAAAAGAAGGCTTTCTCCAAGTTGAGGCAGCCTTCTTTTAGTTTTTCATATAATCGTCTTAGTCTTCTTCTGTTTTTACAATAGATAAGTCCGGTTCTGCTTTTGAAATAATACCGGCACGTTGTACAGGGACTCTGACACTTTTGTTTGTGCCAAGTTCTACAATAACAATATCATTAACTGTATCAACTACTTTTCCATAAATTCCTGCACTCAATAACACTGAATCACCCACTGTTATAGAGTTTTGTAAGGCTTCTGTTTCTTTTTGTCTTTTTTTCTGAGGTCTGATTAAGACAAACCACATAAATGCAAATAACGCACCGTAAAGTAAAAGTGAATAAATCATGCCTGAACCACCGGCACCCGTTCCAGCTTCAAGTAATGGTAAAAAATTCATATATTGCCTCCTAATGATTCCTGTTATATATTCATAATAACTTTCTTAAGCTTACACATTAAAAACACTTGTGTCAACACTTTTATAGAATTTTAAGATGTGTATACCTTTGCTGACAGGCTTTAGAACCTATTTTCTACTTAGGATTCATACCTTCAATTTTGGCTTTTTTATAGGCTTGATAAACACCTTTTTCAATGGCATCTCTGATTTCTTCCATCATAGTATTATAAAAATACAAATTATGCATGACACACAATCGCATACCAAGCATCTCTTTTGCCTTCATCAAATGCCTTATATATGCCCTACTATAGGTCTTACATGCTTCGCAACCACATCCTTCTTCAATGGGTCTTTCGTCTAATTCGAATTTTGCGTTATAAACGTTCATTTTACCATGATTGGTATAGACATGACCATGACGACCGTTTCTAGTCGGATAAACACAGTCAAAAAAATCAATACCCCGTTCTACAGCCTCAAGTATATTCTCAGGTGTACCAACACCCATCAGATAGGTCGGTTTATTCTCCGGCATATAAGGAACAGTGGATTCTAAGATTCTATACATTTCGTCATGACTCTCACCAACAGCTAACCCACCTATTGCATAGCCGTCAAGGTTCATATCGCCGATAACTTTTGCATGCTCAATTCGTAAATCATCATAGACACCACCTTGGTTAATACCAAAAAGCATCTGCCTATTGTTAATGGTGGAGTCAAGGTTGTTTAAATGGGTCAGCTCTTTTCTACAACGTTCCAGCCAACGGGTTGTGCGATCTACAGAGTCTATAACATATTTGCGTGTTGCCGGAATAGGTGGACACTCATCAAAAGCCATCGCAATGGTTGAACTTAGATTTGACTGAATCTGCATGCTTTCTTCCGGACCCATGAAAATCTTATGCCCGTCAATGTGTGAAGCAAAATAAACACCTTCTTCTTTGATTTTTCTAAGAGCTGACAAAGAAAATACCTGAAAACCGCCTGAGTCCGTAAGAATAGGTCGGTCCCAAACCATAAATTTATGTAAACCACCCAGTTGTTTAATGATGGCATCACCTGTTCGAACATGAAGATGATAGGTGTTGGACAACTGTACCTGACATTTGATTTCTTTAAGATCATTGGTGGATACACCACCCTTTATTGCTGCTGCTGTCCCTACATTCATAAAAACAGGCGTCTGAATAGGGCCATGTACCGTGTGAAAAGTACCGCGCTTGGCCATTCCGTCCTTCTTTAACAATTCATACATAACGCACTAACCTCTCGTTTTCCGTTGTTTGATAAAAACTATCTATGGCTTATATTTCTTTGTTCTTATAAGCTTCCTTTAATTGTTTGGCTACATAAATACCGCTGGCTGCCGCTTGAGATAAGGAATGGGTAACGCCGGAACAGTCTCCTAATATATACATCCCTTTAATAATAGTCTCCAAATTCTGATCAACTTCGACCATAGAATTATAGAACTTCACCTCAACACCGTAGAGCAATGTATCTTCGTTTGCTGTACCGGGTGCTATTTTGTCTAAAGCATAGATCATCTCTACGATATTGTCCAATTGTCGTTTTGGGAGCACCAGACTCAAATCACCAGGTGTCGCATGTAAGGTTGGGGTGGTAAAACATTTAAGCATACGTCTTTTTGAACTTCTTCTTCCTTTTATCAGGTCTCCAAAGCGTTGCATAATAACACCACCACCAAGCATGTTGCTTAGACGTGCGATGTGTTCGCCGTACTCGTTGCTATTTTTAAAGGGTTCAGTGAACTTATTGGTTACTAATAAAGCAAAATTCGTATTTTCTGTGTGTTTAGATGGGTCAGAGTAACTATGACCATTGACAGTTACAATGTCACCATAGTTTTCTGTTACAACTTCACCATAGGGATTCATACAGAATGTTCGTACCAAATCATTATAACGATCTGTTCGATAGACAATCTTACTCTCATAGACTTGGTCTGTTATTTCTTTAAATATAAGTGCAGGTAGTTCTACCCGTACACCGATGTCTACACGGTTGTTTTCTGTTTCAATGCCAAACTGGTCACAAATCTTGTTAATCCAATTGGAGCCTGTTCGTCCTGTTGCTAGGATGAGTTTTTTACCTTCAAAAGTCTGATCTTTTGTCTTAATGACAAAATGATTGTCTACTTTTTCTACTGTTTCTGCTTCGGTTTCAAACAAGATGGTCATTTTATCTTTAATAAAATCATACATCTGACCGGCAATAACAAAATTACGGTCTGTACCCAGATGTCTTACTTTTGCATCTAGAAGATGTAAGTCGTGCTTAAGGGCTTCCGCTTTCAAAGTGCTGTTGCCTGTTGAATAGAGCTTCGCTTCTGCACCACCCATTTCTAGGTTAATCTGATCCACATACCACATAAGGTCAATGGCTTCTTTCTCGCCGATATAACGGTACAGTTCACCACCAAAATTATTGGTAATATTATATTTACCATCTGAAAAGCCACCAGCACCATAAAAACCTTCCATAATGCTACAGGTTTTACATCTGCAGGGTATAGTTGGGTTTTTGGTCTTCGGACAGAATCGTTTGTCTAAAGCATAACCCTTCTCTATCATCAATATTTCCATACCCGGATTGTCCTTGGCAAATTCATAGGCAGCAAAAATACCTGCTGCACCCGCACCGATTAATATTACATCATACATAGTTACACCTCTTTTATTCCTTCTATCGTTGTCTTTCATATCATTATTTCACCCCATTATATCATTTATCGTTAAGGATAAAAAGATATAACTTCAATAAAGAAGCTGTCTCTTTCCCTCAGACTCTTACATGTTAAGTGCCTCTTACTTGCTTTATCACTTTAAATTGATTATAATCAAAACTACCACAACGAAATTGTAAAGGAGGATTACTCTATGCCAGGATCAATATTTGGTACATTATTTAGAATATCTACTTGGGGTGAGTCTCATGGTCAAGGCGTCGGT
>PGZS01000177.1 GCA_002841435.1 Firmicutes bacterium HGW-Firmicutes-3
GCGATCCGCTATTTTATGTATTTCAGGGAATTCCGAGCTAAAAACAATGACGCTCTTCCCTCTTTTTACCAATTCATTGATGATTTTATAGATTTCAAACTTGGCACCTACATCTATACCCTGTGTCGGATTGTCAAGAATGTATACTTTGGCATCAATCTCCAACCATCTGGATATGATGACCTTCTGCTGATTTCCCCCACTCAAAGAAGTGATATAATCTTCACAATTACCGACTTTTATCTTCGTGATACGTTGGTTCTTTTCAAACCGCTTTGTTTCATCCTCTTTGTTGATAAATAAATGCTTATGCTTAATAACAAAGTGACCTATAGATAGGTTATCTCTAATGCTAAAATCCTTAATAATAGACCGCTCTTTTCTGTTTCTTGGTACCATGCCGATTCCGGCTTCCATAACCTTCTTGATGCTTTTTAACTGAATGCGCTCACCTTCGAGATGAATGTCTCCTTTTGATACATGTCTTGCACCAAATAAAGCCTCAGCTAATTCGCCGCGACCATCTCCATGCAGGCCGGTGATGGCTAGCACTTCTCCCACTTTCAAGTCGAAGCTAATCTCCCTAAAAAAAGGTTCACAACATAGCCCATGTACTTCATATACCACTTCACCTTTTATGCCGTCTTTTACAATAAATTCTTCTACCATGCTTCTGCCAACCAGAAGCTCAGTAGCGCGATGCTCATCAATATCTGCAAAAACGCCTGAATCGATGAACCTACCATCTCTAAGCACTGTATACCGATCACATATGGTGAAAAGTTCCGGCATTTTATGAGATATGTAGATGATGCTAACACCTTCTTTTTTGAGTGTGCGCATAATGGCAAAAAGATTGTCGATTTCTTTATTTCTAGATGTATCTAGATTTTCCATCAGTTCAAGGGGGTTGATGTCAATGCCCATTCTAATAAACACTTCTTTTGACTTTTCAATCATGGCCTTCTTGTTCAAGAATCCCCACTTATCATGAATTTCTTCGCCTATGAATAGATTTTCATATACCAATAAATCATTGATGCTGTTTAATTCCTGATGGATGAATCGAATCCCTGCTTCTGTGGATTTTTTGGTGGTCATATTTTCCTGTAGCACACCATTAATGTAAATCGCGCCTTCAGTTGGTCTA
The DNA here is from genome assembly GCA_002841435.1 of Firmicutes bacterium HGW-Firmicutes-3. GTDB lineage: Bacteria > Bacillota > Clostridia > Lachnospirales > Vallitaleaceae > Petrocella. The sequence goes on from PGZS01000177.1 coordinate 1,151, forward strand.
AGAATACCTGCCAGTATATTCATCAGGGTGGATTTACCTGCACCATTTTCTCCAAGTAGTCCGTGGATCTCTCCTTCTTCTACTTCAAGTGAGGCATGGTCTAAGGCTCTAACCACGCCAAAATCCTTTACTATGTTCTCCATTTTCAGAAACATCTTATCAACCTCGCTTTAACCTCAAAGGGTTAAAGTGTCATAACTAAGTTTCTCTAAGTTCAGATAACACAAATAGATTACGTTGATACATTCGTAACTATTTATATAGTCTAAAAGTTCAACTAGATAGTTTTGACGCTTTAACCTCCATTATAATTCCGGCCAAGTGTAAGCTTGACCGGATTCATACTTTTTAACTAAATACCGCTTTCGTATCGGATTTTATAGATGTCCGTTGTTCTGAATTCTTGTTCATTGCTTAGGTCAATTTCCATGGTATCAATTAAGATTAATCCGGATACAGTTTCGCCGTTTAAAATCTTAGCACCATATTCAATGGCATCACGTACCATGGTTGGTGAGAATAAGTAAGTAACTTGATCTAGGTCATACTGCTCTTTGTAGGTTGCAAAAGTATCCAGATTTTCTTTTCTTCCGCCAACACCGGTTAATAATCTTATATTCAGATCTGCATCCCCTTGATACGCTGTTATAGCATCTAGAACACCTAGTACCACTTCATCATCATGGGTAAATACAGCTTGAATCTTTTCTATGTCTCCTTTGCTGCTGGTCATTAAGAAAGTCTCCATTTGCTCTTGTGCTTTGGCTCTTTGCCAGTCTGTACTAAATTGTTGAACAACTACGATATTATCATCTGCTGTCTCAGCAAATCCGTCAGAACGTTGTTGTGGAACTGTTGAGTTGTCACCTTTGAATTCAAGAATGTGTACTTCACCTGCTGCTAATTCATCTGCAAAATAAGTGTTCAAGTATTTCCCGGTTTCTTGTCCGATGGTTACGTTGTCGCCCATAACTTCTGCTGTAGGTGCAAAACCAGTGATTAATCTGTCATAAACAATAAGTGGTATCCCTGCCTCCATGACTTTTTGAGCCCCTGAACGTAATTCATCTCCGTTGTGTGGCCATAAAACAATACAATCAACACCTTCATTAATTAGTGTGTCCAGTTGATTGTTCTGTTCTGATGCTTCTGCTGATGTTAAGAACTTGTACTCAAAACCATAAGTCTCGGCAAAAGTCTTGGATGCAGCTTCTGCATGTTTGATGCTTTCTCCAAGAAAACCATGGGTTGCATTTGGCATAACAACACCAAGTGTTTTTATAGCTTCCTCTGTTTCCGGTGTTTCTTCCACTATTTCCGGTGTGGCTTCAGGCTCTGCTACCTCATCTACCGTTGAACATCCTACCACCCCAAGCATTAGTGTTACAGCGATTAGTACAGCTAGAAATTTTTTCATTTTTACCCTCCATTTACATTTTTTATTATTAGAGACAAGCTCCAGTAACTAAATTCTAACCCATGAATTTTCTTCATGGCTTTTGATACATGCATCTACAAGTCTCATGATGTGATGGCCTGCTTCAAAAGTAGCATAGCCTTGTTCCGTATCCCTATAGCTGTCATTTTGTATTGCTTTATAAAATGAATGGATAGAACTTCTAAGGGCGTCTGCCCAGCCTACAGGATGACCATTTGGTAAAGTAGAATAATGTCTGCCTTCCTCTGAAAGATAGGATGCACCGGCAAATATCTCTTCATTCCCTTTGTTACGGTTCCCTACCAATAGACGATCCGCTTGTTCTTGATGCCAAGTTAAAGATGCTTTTTCGCCACATGCATGAAGCGAGAATGCATTCTTCTTTCCTGCAAAAACTTGGGATATGTTCAAAATACCTTGGGTACCGTCTTCAAGTTCAAGTAGGATATGAGCAGCATCATCGGATTGGATGGCTACTTCTTTGATTTGGTTCCTGACTTCCCCGTTGTCATCAACCACTCTAATATTCACTTTCCTAATAGGATAGACTGTAACCAGTCTAGTATTCACGCCAACGATTTTCTTTCCTGCTATGAACTGTAAGGTATCAAAACAATGGGAGCCAATGTCGGATATCGCTCTTCCTTTTCCACCAACCCTAGGTTCAAAACGCCAATCATAATCCGTATCATACATCAACCAATCTTGAAGGTACTCACCACTTACCGTATGCACCCTACCAATAGATCCATTCTTAATTCTACTATGCATTTCTTGAACCATCGCGTTGTGGCGATAGTTAAAGTTAACACCGTGGGCAACCTGATGCTTCTTTATAAGCTCAACCAAGCTCTGAGACTCGTCGGTAGTTAGAGCCAATGGTTTTTCACAGAAGATATGAATGCCTTTTTCAATTACAGCTTTATTTATTGGGTAATGATAGGCACTGGGTGTACAGTTGTGTACCACATCCAATGTTTCTTCCTCCAACATCTTCCTGTAATCCGAATAGTAATGTCGTATATTCAGAGCTTCACTAACATCTTTTGCCACTTCAACATCATCATTAGCGATAGCTACTACTTCTGTTCCAGGAATTCTACGAATTGCTTCAATATGCTGTTTGCCAATGAAACCTGTACCTACAATACCTATGCGTAGTTTTTTCATTCGCGCCCCTCTTCCAAAAATCATTTATCTTTCTTCTTACTTATATACTATAAGTAATCTTCCACCTTCTCTTGTAAATATAACCTGATTTATGTAAATTGTCAACTATTTACTGTAAATAAATTGTTTTTACGTCATTTTTACATGTAAAAAGACAGAACTTGTTTACATTTTACATTTTATTCATTATAATAATGGTTAAGGTGTCAAAACTATATAGTTGAACTTTCGCATTCGATATATAGTTATGAGTGTATCAACGTAATCTATATATTGTAATGTGAATTAGTGAAACTTAGTTTTGATCCTATAACCATGATGTTAAATCATATATAAAGGTAGGTCATTATGGAAGAAAATAATAAAAATCTTCAGGATAGAAAAAAAATAACCATAGACGAGGTGGCGAAGAGAGCACATGTTTCCATCGCTACGGTTTCAAGGATTATTAATAACAAGGACCAAGTCACCGAAAAGACAAGACAACACGTCTTAAAGGTCATGGACGAGATGGCTTTTGTACCAAAGAGTACCAAAGCTCTATTTAATGCCACAAGCAATGTTATTTTGCTTTTAATCCCCGACTTTGAAAACCCATTTAATGCGGCCATTATAAGCGGTATCCAAGAATCTGCACGAGAACATGATATGGACGTTTTTGTTGTTCAGACCAAGAATTATTATACAGAACACCGCCATTTTATTAATATCCTAAAAAACAACTCCATTGCCGGCATTATTATCCTAGCACCTGCACCACACAAATCCCTACTTGACGAACTCTGTCACAGTTGTCCCGTCGTCATGTGCTCCGAATATGCAGAGGATTATGGCGTATCTTATGTCACCATCAACGATATTGAATCCGCCAAATCCGCCGTTAATTATCTTATATCAACCGGGCGGAGAAAAATCGGTCTCATTAACAGCAATCTAAAGTATAAATATGCAAGACACCGAGAGCGAGGCTATAAACAGGCCCTTGAGGCTGCAGGACTTGAGATTAATGAAGATTTCATAGCCCATATCTCAGCCATCGACTATAGCAGTGCATTATCCAGTGCTACCCACATACTCGGTCTACCGAATCGACCGGACGCTTTTTTCGCTGTATCCGACGTCTTCGCAACCGGCGTGATTGTCGCTGCAAAGAAACTTGGCCTAAAGGTTCCTGAAGATGTCTCCGTTGTCGGCTTTGATAATATTGAACTCTCAAATATGACCGAACCACCAATAACAACCATTGAACAACCGGCGCATCAACTCGGCTATCAAGCAGCAGAATTACTCCTTGAAAAGATACGAAAGCCGGATATGGCCGATAGGCAAATTATTCTGGATACCCATCTGGTGGTTCGTGGTTCAACCACCTTGTCTTCTATGTAAAATTTACATCTATTTCTCGTATACTATTTTTTATAGAACAAAAAAAGAACCTTAGTCGTTAGATACATGTACCGACCCCCAAAAGTTAGACCTAAAAATCTAACAATTGGAGGTCGGTTTTTTATGGCAAAATACAGTTGCGAATTTAAGAAAGAAGTTGTCAA
>PGZS01000178.1 GCA_002841435.1 Firmicutes bacterium HGW-Firmicutes-3
CTAAGCCATCTTTTCCGTGAACCACCATGGCTTTTTGTACACCTAAGGCTTGGAGCACTCTGGCAAAAGTATCCGTAAGTGCTTTGTCAAAAACACCAAGAACTTGAGATTTAGCATTTGCAGGGTTGGCTAATGGTCCCAACATGTTAAAAATGGTTCTAAAGCCCAAGGCTTTTCTTGTTGGACCAACATAACGCATGGCGCTATGAAAAGTAGGTGCAAACAAAAAACCAATCTGTAATTCATCAACGCAAACCTTAACTTGTTCCGGTTTTAGATCGATTTTTACCCCACAAGCTTCGAGAACATCCGCACAGCCACACTTACTGGATACCGAACGGTTACCATGCTTAACCACAGAGACACCTGCAGCAGCTGCTACAATCGCTACCGCTGTAGATATATTATAGGTGCCGCTACTATCGCCTCCTGTTCCGCAAGTATCCAATGTTTCCAAATCCTGCAACTCAATCGGTAATGCCTTGGCCCTTAGAACTTTAGCACCTGCTACTATCTCATGTATGCTTTCTCCCTTAATTTTTAAAGCTGTTAAGAAACTGGCAATCTCAGCATCACATTTTTCACCACTCATGATTTCATTCATATAAATCATCATTTGTTCTTCAGTTAAATCTTGTCCAATCATCAATTGATCTAATAATTGATTCGCCATCTTTATACCTCCTCGCATACCATGTTTACAAAGTTTTCAATAATTTTTCGACCATGAGGTGTCAATATAGATTCAGGATGAAACTGAAGTCCATATGTAAAGTGGGTCTTATGCTTCATGGCCATAATCTCTCCTTCATCCGTCATGGCTAATATATCAAAACAGTTCGGCAAGGTTGCATATTCAACCACCAAAGAATGGTATCTTGCAACCTCCAGATTCAAATCCATGTCACAAAACAGATCATTCTTTGTTAAGGATATGGTAGAACACTTACCATGATAGAGTTCTTTTGCATGTATAATCCGACCGCCAAAAGCCTGTCCAATACATTGATGACCCAAACACACACCAAGTATGGGAATCTTACCGGATATCTTCCTGATAATATCCAGACAATTGCCTGCATCATCCGGTGCCTTGGGACCTGGGGACAAGATAATTTTATCCGGTTTTAGACTAAGCAATTCGTCTGCTGTTATTTTATCATTACGTATAACCCGTATATCCTTTTCATAGGCGCCGACCAACTGATAAAGGTTGTATGTAAATGAGTCATAATTATCTATAAGTACAATCATAATATCTCCTTATCTTACGCGTGTATGGCTCTTATCTGAGCTTCAGCTTTGTTTCTCGTTTCCTCATATTCCTTAGTCGGATCAGAATCCGCTACAATTCCGGCACCGGCTTGTATGTACACTTTGTTATCTTTAATGACCATAGTACGAATGGCAATACACATATCCATATTCTTATTATAGCCAAAGTACCCGATTGCTCCACCATATATACCACGTTTGGTTACCTCCAGCTCCTCAATAATCTCCATTGCCCTTATCTTGGGTGCACCTGACAAGGTACCTGCCGGAAGAAAACTCATTAAGACTTCAAACATATCCTTCTCTTTATCTTTTTCTCCTTCTACTAAAGAAACCAAATGCATCACATGGGAATATTTTTGAACTTCCATGTAGCTTGTCACTTCAACTGAACCAATCTTAGCAATCTTACCCATATCATTACGCCCTAGGTCCACCAGCATATTATGTTCGGCTCTTTCCTTTTCATCTTCTAATAGGTCCTTAGCCAGTACTTCATCTTCTTTCGGCGTCGCCCCTCTTTTTCTGGTGCCGGCAATAGGACAGTTTTTGATATGGTTGCCTTTCATTTCTACTAACATTTCAGGAGATGATCCAACGATATAATAGGACTGAAAATTAAAATAAAACATATAAGGGGAAGGGTTCATCCTTCTTAGTTTTCGGTAGAGCTTAAAGGGTGAAGTTGTACATGTGGCGCTCCATCTTTGTGATAAAACCACTTGAAAAATATCCCCTTCATAGATGTATTCCTTTGCCTTTATTACTGCATTTTCATAGGTTTCTTGACTAATATTGCTCACAAAATTCAATTCTTCTTCCAGTTTGTTTTCTTCCAGTTTAAAGTCTTTTTTCAGCTTTTCTTCGATGCCTTCAATACGTCTTTGGGCTTTTTTTGCCCCTCTATCTGTATCTTCTTCCAGCACAACAATATGCAATTGATTAAAAAAGTGATCATAAGCCAGGATTTCTGTTACAAACATAAGATGTAGATCCGGAGTCTGAAGGTCATCCGGATTCAGTAAGGGAATATCTTCGTATTGTCTAATCATGTCATAACCAACCGAACCAACTGCACCACCTACAAAAGGTAAATCTGTCCTATTCTCCACATCATACTCATCCATCTCCCTTTTAACCACCTCAAGAGCGCGTCCTTCACAGATTATGATCTCACTATTTGCTGCAATTTCCACTTTATTGCCGTAAGCCTTAATCACTTTATCTGGGTTACAAGCCATAAAAGAGTAGCGACCTTTTGGCTGTTCCTTGCTCTCAAGAAGAAATCCCATTTCATTTCTAACGTATTTTGAATATAACGTAATCGGCGTTTCAGTATCACAAGCTTTAATATGCTCATAAGTAATAAGTTTCTTGTTATTCATGCTCTATCCTCCACTTTTCATATGCTTTGCTCTTTTTCTTACCGGTTCATGAGATTGTATCCTTTTACTGAAGACTTTCTGAGAATTAAAAAAAACCGAATCCTTCCCTTCTATGGGACGAATTGGTTTCGCTATGCCACCCAAGAACACTATCATCATGGTAAGCTGTTTTTATAACCCGCTATAAAAACAAAAAGACACCTCGTCTTGAGACGAAATGCCATCGTACCACTCAAATAATATCTACTGTCTAACAGATACGGAATAAATCGATATCCTGACTCTATAACGGGAGTTTCACTCTGCATCTCATGGAACCATTCTCATACTTTCCTTGTACCGTACCTCACACCAATCGACGGCTCGCTTGACAATTCTAGTCTACCTTCATATTTCATAGACAATATGATACTTTTTCCAATCACTGATTTTTGAATTTGTTTTTTTGTAGTATAACACAATCCTTTAATACTGTAAAGTGATAATTTAGCTTTTTACTTTTACTTAACTTTTCACCTAACTTTGTACAGATAAATGCCTCCCCAGATAAGGCTAGAGGTGGAAGTTGCTTCTTTAATTCAGGTATTGTAAAGACATAAAAAAATATTTTCATTAATGCTTGATTTTTATTAATATTTTTGATAAAATACTACTTGGAGAGTTAACTAAATAATATGAATAGGGGTGATATTATGATTTCCACAGGTTTTGTAAGACGCGTGGATTCGCTCGGGCGCATAACCATACCTTGCGAAATACGAGCACAAATGAATCTTGCTTCAAGAGATGCTGTTGAGATTTTCACAATTGATGATTCCGTCCTTCTCAAGAAATACGCACCTTGTGATATTTTCACAGGTGAAATGGATGAGTTGATTGAGTTTGAAGGCAAGAAAATTTCTAAGAATTCAATTCTTAAAATGGCACTAATAGCAGGTTTCACAATTATTTAACGTATGAGAACCGAAACAAAATGGCTAACTTTGAAAACAGCATATGAGCATTATTAACTTAAAATCAAAAACCCCCTTTAAATGGGGGTTTTTTCAACGATATCTATTAATTAGGGACAACTTTATACGTGTTATCCGTTAATGTAAAAATCTCTTCAAAACCGGATGACATCCTAATCTCATAATCTCGGTCAATATATAAACATTCTACACCATCAATAGATTCTATTAGATCTAGGCCATCCCTCTGATTCATTGTAAACAACAGTGTTGATAATGCATCTGCATCCATAGAGGATTGGGTTACGATGGTCACCGAAACCGTCTCACCATCAATAGGGTAACCTGTATTGGCATCAAAAATATGATGATAGGTCTTACCATCTTTTTCAAAATAACGTTCATAGGGACCGGATGTAACCACCGACTGATCTTTTATCTCTACATATCCAAAGTTAATATTTCTTTGATCATAAGGCGTCTGAATGGCTATTTTCCAGTTGTCACCATTGTCCTTTTCACCATATGCATATACATTTCCACCAAGATTGATAATTGCTTTGCTAATACCCTCATTTTTCAACAGAAGTACCAACTCGTCTGCAACAAAACCTTTAGCAATGGCGCCTAAATCAATGGACATATCTGTCTGACTTAAGTAGACGGATTGATTACCCTCATTTAGTATAATGGCTTCATAATCAACATACTTTAGCTTGTGGGTAATCTCCTCAACACTTGGAACCTTTGCTTCTTCTGTTCCGATGCCCCATAAATCAACAATAGGACCAACCGTTGGATCAAAGCTTCCTTTTGAAAGTTTTGCATACACCAAAGCTCTTTTAATAACCTTATATGTGTCATTTGATACAACGACCGGCCTGATACCGGCATTTTGATTAATCAGGTCCACTTCACTGCCTTCAATGTGCTTTGACATTAATGCTTCAATCTCGTTAATCCGATTGGTCATACGTGTAAAAATCGCCTCAGATCCCTCATCATATAAATTAATGGTGATGACCGTATCCAGTGCGTAGGTTGTTATTGACTCCGAAGCACTATTATCTATAGCTCCACAGCTGGTAAGTACGAATATTAGACTTAGAACCATGCTTAATTTCTTTAACATCACTTTCTCCTAATCTATAAAATACTGGTAAATATCCCGTTTAGGTTTGTCCCGATCTTTTGCGATGGCCTTAATCGCCTCTTTTTTATTCATGCCTTGATTCAGATAATGCTGAAGATGGTCCTCTAGTGTTAATGCTTCAAACAAGACATTTTCTTTTGATTTGACTTGCTCTAGAGAACATCCTGCAACAATCAAAACATATTCACCTCTAGGATCATTGGATCTATAATATTCAATGGCCTCATCAAGTGACCATCTTAATACTTCTTCAAATTTCTTAGTCAATTCTCTGGTTATGACAATCTCTCGATCACTTCCAAAAAATGTTGTCACTTCGTTTAAAAAGGCTTTAAGTCTATGAGGTGCCTCATAAAAAATCATGGTTCTGGTCTCGTTTGTCAGATCCTTTAAGCGCTCTGCTCTATCTTTCTTCCCAACTGGCAGAAAACCTTCATAAACAAAACGTCTCGTATCCATGCCTGACAAAATCAATCCATTAATTAAAGCCACAGGCCCTGGGATTGACGTAACCGGAATCCCGGCTTCTTGACATAAGATAACCAAATCTTCTCCCGGATCAGATATACCCGGTGTTCCAGCATCTGTTACAAGGGCAATGTTTTTGCCTTCCTGAAGGTCTTTAAGAATATCCGGACCTTTTTGATGCTTGTTATGCTCATGATAGCTGGTCATAGGTTTATGAATCTCATAATGATTCAGCAATTTGATGGTATGTCGTGTATCTTCCGCCGCAATATAATCCACTTCTCTTAGAGTTCTAATTGCTCTATAACTCATATCTTCAAGGTTACCGATTGGCGTTGCAACCAAATATAGTGTACCCATATGTACCTCTTTTCTACATGTAGGGAAATCTTTCTTGTTGGCTGATCATAGTGTCAAAACTAATAACCGTAAATACTATGGATCTCATCCGTATAAGTCCCTTCAGATGTGTATACAATTAAGGGCTTTTCAACCTTTAGAAAGGGATTACCCTGTCTTACAGATTCAATCAGAACCATATTGGCTTCACTTCCAACTTTAGGATGAACCATCTTTAGTCTTTTAGGCTCCATCTTATAAGCCCTAAGTAGTGCTATGATATCAATGAGACGATGTGGTCTGTGGACCAAATAGAATCTACCGCCCACTTTAGTCAATCGACTGGCCTGGGCAATCACATCCTCAAGGGTACATAATACCTCATGCCTTGCAATAGTTTTTGCGCTAAGTTCATTGATTAGACCTTTTCCCGCATCCATATATGGCGGATTACAGGTTAGCACATCAAAGTTGGATAAAGGAAGCAGATTTTCCGCTTCCTTTATATCACCGTGAATGATTTTTATCTTTTTTTCCAACTGATTCATATGAATACTTCGAATGGCCATATCCACATTCGCTTCTTGAATCTCAAGTCCGGTAATATGCTTTGGGGCAAACCTACCTTCAAGAAGCAAAGGTATAATCCCATTACCGGTTCCAAGATCCAATATAACATCGGTCGTTTTTATATTACAAAAACCTGCCAGTAGTACAGCATCCATCCCAAAGCAAAACATGGCTTCGTTTTGTATGATTTTGTAACCTTTACGATGTAAATCATCTATACGTTCTTCGGGTTTCAACTCTTCTATCATCTTGATTCCTTTAACTCTTTTTTTTGTCTTCCTGCGGTTTTTTCTGTGGATTATTCACGCGTTTTCCTTTATTCTGAGGTTTATTACGTTTTGGTCTTTGTTTCTGTTCATGTTTCATTTCATGCTTCTGTTTATGATCTTCCGGATTTTCCTGCTCTTTTTTCTTTTCTTCTCGTTCTAGAGCTTCTAATCGTTTTAGTTCTTCTTCTTCTTCTTTTGTGATTTGAGTTTGACCTTTTTTTCGATTTGGTTTTTGAATCAGGAGATCCTCAATCTTAAGCTGCACAATCTCCGGATCACCATCTGGCCTTCTGATTACAATCTTAACCAACTGACGAATAATGTTGGTATTAATCACTTCACCCATAAGACCGGTTTCTTTAACTTTAACAATATCACCATAACTTGGTAAATTCTTATTTAAGTGCTCATAGGTTTCTTCTTCATATTTAAGACAACACATCAAGCGTCCGCAAACACCTGATATCTTTGTAGGATTTAAAGATAGGTTCTGCTCCTTTGCCATTTTAATGGAAACAGGATGAAAGTCTGTCAAAAAGCTATGACAACACAAAGCTAAACCACATATACCGATACTTCCAATCATCTTGGTCTCATCCCTAACACCAATTTGACGTAACTCAATACGTGTCTTAAAAACGGCCGCCAAATCTTTAACCAACTCTCTAAAATCAATTCGGCCATCTGCTGTAAAATAAAATAATAGCTTGTTGTTGTCAAAAGTGTACTCACAGTCAATAAGCTTCATATCCAAGCTATGCTTACGAATTTTCTTATTACAAACCTCATAAGCCTCACGTTCTTTTATCTTGTTGTCAACTTCAGTTTGGTCATCTTCTGTCGTTGCCATCCTTATAACTTTTTTAAGGGGTTGTATCACATCATTTTCTTCTATCTCTCTATTGCCAAGAACTACATGGCCATACTCGATGCCTCTAACTGTTTCAACAATAACACATTGACCAGGCTTTATATCAAATGTTGCCGGATCAAAATAATAGATTTTTCCGGCCTTTCTAAATCTAACGCCTACTACTTTTATCATAACTTCTCCTTTAATTTCATTCACCAATGAAATGGAATTATTTTGAATTCATTGCTTGAATCAA
>PGZS01000179.1 GCA_002841435.1 Firmicutes bacterium HGW-Firmicutes-3
TGAGTGAGAGGATTTGAACCTCCGGCCTCTTGACCCCCAGTCAAGCGCGCTACCAAGCTGCGCTACACCCAGACAGTAAATATATTATAATGATAAATGCAGGATTAATCAAGCTTTTTTTTATTTAATTCATTTAAACCCATTAAAATATATAAATATTTAAGGGTATCTACGTAAAAAAAACCGCAGATACCCTTTATTATTCAATTTCCCATTCGTTTTTCCATGGGTGTGGAGATAGTTTCAGCTTTCTCGACAACTGCGATGATCACAGGCTGATATTTACTGTTGAATCGGCCCTGTCGATCAAAATGACGGATCACCAAATAAGTAATGGCTGTCAGGCTAATCCCTGTTAAAAATGAGGTCAGCACCTGATCCCATCCTAAACTTAAGGCGCCAACCAAATAATAGACAACGCAGCTTCCTAAAATAAAGGCAATTAACGGGATACCATACATTATAAATGCAGCTACAAAAACATTGGCAAATTGCATCTCAACCTCAACGGTTTCGCCACTTTTAGCATTGACTGAATTTTTTGCTGTTGTCAGCATTACCGATTGGTCCTTGCTAACATGACATGCTCCGCAATCACCACAAGCTGAATTTCGTTTGATTTCAACTTCCGCATTATTTCCCTGAAGCGCTTTTACCGTTCCTATTTCTTTCATTACAATTCGTCCACACTAATGCCCAGATCAATCAGTTGATCCAGACTCGCACTGGCTGGGGCATCCATCATTAGACAACCATGATTTTGAGTTTTTGGGAATGCAATAACGTCACGAATATTATCATTATCAGTCAGCAGCATTACCAGACGATCTAAACCAAATGCCAGTCCGCCATGAGGAGGCGTTCCATACTTAAGCGCTTCCAGTAGAAATCCAAATTGCTCCCAGGCTGATTCCTGGGTAAAGCCCAGTGCTTTGAAGACTTTTTCCTGGATATCCTGGTTGTGGATACGAATGCTTCCACCACCCAGTTCGACGCCATTTACGACCATATCATAAGCGTCTGCCCGGACTTTTAAAAGATCGGTTTCCAGATATTGCAAGTCTTCTGCCAGCGGCATTGTAAAGGGATGATGTTTTGCCGTATAACGACCAGCTTCCGGATCATATTCCAATAACGGAAAATCGGTTACCCAGAGGAAATTATATTGCTCTTTTAAATCGTATTCCAATTTGCGTGCCAGTTCCAGTCGCAATTGGCCCAAAGCATTACATACTATTTCATTGGTGTCGGCAATAATAAAGATTAAATCCCCAGGTTGGGCATCAGTTTTTTCGAAAATTGCTGCTTTTTCTTCTTCTGAAATAAATTTCAGGATTGGTGATTTCATCTCGTCTTCGGAAACATCGATCCAGGCTAAACCTTTGGCCTTATAAATCTTAGCAAAGTTTTCCAGTCCTTTGATGCCTTTTTTGCTTAATTTATCCTGAGCACCTTTGGCATTGATCGCGCGAACACTTCCGCCCTTTTTAACAGCGCCGGAAAAGACTTTAAATTCAGAATTTTCGACGATTTCTGATAAATCAATCAGTTTTAATCCGAATCGGGTGTCTGGTTTGTCCGATCCATATTGATCCATGGCTTCCTGATAAGTCATTCTTACCATCGGTGTTTGGACCTCTACCCCTTTTACTTCTTTCATGATTTTTGCAATCATTTCTTCGTTAATCTTGATGATATCATCTTTATCAATAAAAGACATTTCCATATCAATTTGGGTAAACTCCGGCTGACGATCCTGTCTTAAATCTTCATCACGGAAACATTTGGCAATCTGATAATAACGGTCAACTCCAGAAATCATCAAAATCTGTTTGTATAACTGGGGTGACTGGGGTAATCCAAAGAATTTTCCTTTTTGCACTCGGGATGGTACCAGAAAATCTCGGGCTCCCTCCGGGGTGGGTTTTGCCAGCATTGGTGTTTCAACTTCTAAAAAGCCTTTTTCATTTAAAAAATTTCTGGCAATGGCAGCTGTTTGATGTCGTATTCGCAGTATTTTCTGATATTTTGGTTTTCTCAGATCAAGATACCGATATTTTAATCGCACGGCTTCGTTGGTCTGATCGTTATCTTCAATATAAATCGGTGGTGTTTCCGACGAATCCAGAATTTTTAATTCCATAATCTCGACTTCGATTTCACCGGTCGGAATATTTTTATTGACATTTTCTGGACTTCGCAAGACAACCTTGCCTTTAATAGACAAGACATATTCGTTTCTGACCTTTTCAGCAATCTCAAATGCTTCAGGTCGTTCTTCGTTAACAACCAGCTGAATTTTTCCTGAACGGTCTCTTAAATCAATAAAAAGTACCCCCCCGAGATTTCGACGATTGTCTGCCCAACCAGCCAGTTCTACTACCTGACCGACATCATCTGCTGTTAATTCTCCACACATGGTATTTCTATAATAAGTATTCATTCTACCTCCGATGTATATAGTAATTTATTCTATCTTCTTAACCTTTATATTATAATGAAGATGTTGGGATGATGTCAAGTGAGAAAAATCGCAATCAGTCTTAAGGATATCTTTTTTATAAGCAATATTTCTTAAAATAGCCATTTGATAATTTAATTCTATTGAACCGTTTCTTTAGAAAACAATCCTGATGTTGATTGTAAAATATTCTCGGGTGGGAATGTGATCTTAACTTCCATCCATCTTAAATATGCAAGCCAGCTTTCGGGTATTTTTTAACTACCGTTTGATTTTCAAGCTTACCCCGTTGATACTATTCTGCTGTTTTTTTCATCAAACCGTTTTTTTCGCCGGGCTTCTTTTGATTTCCTTCACTAAAGATTACCTTTTCATGCTATCGCTATGCACCTACTCTTGATAGAGACTTTCTACCCGTTAGATTCGACCATTCCGAACGCAAAAGAGAAAGCAGCAACAGTTTTCTCTGTTTTTTCTTACTTTTTTCCAGATTGATGCTAATGCCAGATATCAAATTCTAGCGTACATTCCAGCGTTTCTAGGGATACACAATTGATGAATCTAATCTTTGCTAGTTTTGACAAGCCCAAAAGGGTCTATTCTAAGCATCTTTCTTTCATAATGATTTATCATTTTATTACAACTTCTGACTATCCAAGCAGCATCTGAAATATAGACCGGGTAGGCATGTTCTTTCATAAGAGTATTTTGGTAATTCAATATATAGGTCTTCACCCGAACCTCATCTTCCATCATCGCTCCAGCATAGGCTAACAACGGCCAGTAAAAACTGGCGTCATCATTTTTGAAGTGACCAAAGTTCTGCCAATCGTATTGATTAGAAAATTTTGCATATAAAAATTTTGCTTGTTCGTCTTCAATACTGTCTATTTCATAAATAATCGGAAACAATTGGAGCACAGCGTCCGGATAAAACTGATCCCAGCCTTTAAATGTGATTATTTGACTATTGTTGTTTAATCCAACCTCATACCGCTGTTCACTATCATTCCAAAGCAATTCATCAATTTGAATTGTATTCTTTGTTAACAATTCCTCTAAATCAGTTTTTAATTCAAGAGCTTCTTCATAATTTTGTGTATCTTTTTGCGATTCATTCAGATACACTTTTTCCAATAAAAAGATGGCATCCTTCAGACCCATATTTACTTCTGTATTATCCATTAAATACTTAATGGGATATCCGTCTTTTACAATTGACAAACCATCTTCGTCAATCGTCCCTGCCATTGTCCTAATTATCCTGAATATATCATTCCTATTCTTGATTAAATAATTCTCGTCTCCGGTATTCTCATAATATTCCCATAAAAGCATGATAAAAGTAGCTGCATAGGAATCCATTGAATCATAGGATCCTACTGAAATTTCTTCAATCACAACTCCATCTTTCACAATAATGGTATAGTCGTAAATCGTACCATCTACCCCATATAAATCATCATTGGCTGTGTTAAGATGTTTTAAATGCCAATCCATATAGGCAATCACCTCATCAAGGTATGATTCTTCTGTGATATCATTTAATAAAGCTATTGCTGCGTTATCCGAAAAATAAGGAACAATGTTGGCGGTACCATTGGTTTCTTCACAAAAAGGAAATGCGCCGTTGGATAATTCCATCTGTGCAATCCATTCCTGCTCATGCCGGCCAATCTTCTGATAAAAGTCTATTTCTTCCTGATACTCAATTTTCAATTCTCTTATCTCAAAATACCTATTGATCATGAAAAAAGCAACGACACCAATGATTAATACACTGCCCAATGCTATAAGTCCAAACCCTATGGTATTTTTTTTTATTCCTGACTTTTTCCAGCTCATTGTTTTCTACCACTTCCCTATTTTTATGCATTCTTAATTTATAACATTATCATATAAATTTACAAGGTGATTATCTAAATATAAAAGCCGATTATTTATCGTGTCTTTTAACATATTAACAGCATCTTCGTAATTTCTGGGATCCCGTGAATTTCCTTCTAAATCACTACTCAATAGTTTTTGGTTAAATGTATACCCCCATACTTCAAAGTTTCGTTCAACAGCGTCGCCTAAAAAA